>DAZF01000075.1 GCA_002507205.1 Methanolobus sp. UBA32
AGGAGCTAATTAGATAACCTCAAAAGTAAAGGGCTATAAATTCGACAACTATTTATCTGATACCCCCAGACTGAAATTGTATTATCTTTAAAAAAGATAGTATGGGAGTGAAAGAAAAATGCCAGCAATTGTTGATAAAGATGTATGTACAGGGTGCGAACTATGCGTTAATTCCTGTCCGGTTGAAGCGATCTCAATGAGTGATAAGGATGTTGCAATTGTTAATGCTGACGAATGTGTAGACTGTGGTGACTGTGTAGAGATTTGTCCGGTTGAAGCGATTTCGCTGGAATGAACACATCAAACATATTATATCAATATTTATTTTTTTAATTATCTTGATGCTATTTAATGCGATGCGAGCTTATCTGGATCAGAAGAATCGTCATTGTATGAAATAATTTTAAGAACATCTTTTTGATGTGTCACGAGAGAATGGATGGAACCAGCAGAATTTTCCATACTATTCTGTAATACGCTTATTTCCGGCAAGTCTTTCCAGACATACTGCCAGCCTTTTTATTCCCTCTTCGATCTGCTTGAAGTCCGAATTGGAGAAATTCAATCTCAACGTGTTATTGCCAATACCATCTTCAGTATAGAACGGACTGCCGGGAACGAAAGCAACATTCTCTTTTATTGCAAGATCGAACAGGTCCATTGATGATATACCATCAGGAAGTGTGACCCAGACGAACATTCCACCTTCTGGTTTTGTATATCCGATTTCCTCCGGGAAGTGTTCAGCCATCATATCCACCATGATATCACGACGTGTTCCATATGCATCCTTTATTTTCAGGATGTGGTTATCTATATCGTTATCCAGTAAGTACTGGTGGATTATTCTCTGTGAAAGGTAATTTGAATGCAGATCAGCTGCCTGTTTTGCAATCAGAAGCTTCTCCATAACTTCCTTCCTGGCACATATCCATCCCATCCGCAGTCCAGGGGCAATTATTTTTGAGAACGAACCAAGAAGAATAGTATTATCTGAATAATTCCTGATAGTCGGTAGGTCCTCACCTGCAAATCTCAGTTCACCGTACGCATTGTCCTCAACGCAGATCACATTGTGACTGTCAAGTATTGCGGCAGTATCAATCCTCTTTTGTCTGGAATAGGTGATACCGGAAGGATTCTGGAATGTCGGAACCGTATAGAAAAGCTTTGCACTGTCTTCACTTAAAGTCCTCTCCAGTATATCAGTATCAATACCATCATCAAGAAGAGGAACATTACTGAATTCCGGTTCAAAGAGAGAGAAGGCCTGGATAGCGCCAAGGTAGCCTGGGCTTTCAATGATAACCCTGTCCCCTTTATTCAGAAAGACTTTTCCTATAAGATCAAGACTCTGCTGTGAACCGTTTGTGATCAATATCTCATCAGGATCGATCAGAAGTCCGTTTTTTTTCAGATATCTTTGAGCAATGAACTCCCTCAAAGGCAAATATCCTTCAGTAGTACTATATTGAAGAGCATTTTTCCCTTCGTCTGACAGAACTTTTGCAGACGCAGCTGCAATTTCTTCCACCGGGAAAAGACCGGGATTTGGCAGTCCGCCGGCAAAGGATATAATCTCGGGCTGCTGGGTAACTTTCAGGATCTCCCTTATGAAGGACTTGCGGGTGTTCTCCATTCTGTCAGCGAATATAGTAGTCATGACATGCGCTTCAAGCTTTGATACAAATTAAATGTTTTCATCGGTAGGGAACAAGACTATGGATCATCCAATGGAAACTTGTGTCTGCAGGAAAAATTTACAATATCATACCAAAAGCCGGCAGAGTTGCCAGATAACCGTCATAAAGTACGATAGCATCCTCTACTGTTTTCTCATTGACATGCTCCCACTTCTCAAACTCTGCAAGAAGACTTGCTTTCAGATGGAAGATCTCTTTCACTTTTTCAAATTCAGATATTGCCATGTCAGATAATTGGTTTCCATCTGCCTTCTGTTCTATGGCTTTGTGATAGACGACACCAATGAAATGGTCAGTTGACGCCAGCAAACGGAGATATCTGGAAATTGTTTCAAGAGCTTCGGATGAAAATGTTTTCACAGACAGGTTGGAATAAACTATGCGATCAATGTTCTCGGTTTCGCCAGTCCTGTTTAGTAGGATTCTCCTGACAAATCCATCCTCAAGTTTAAAAACCTGCCATTCAAGATCTTCTGTAAGATATGTGGGCAGATCTATAAACTTCCCAGACGACAATTCCGCCTCAAACTCAGCTATGCTCGCCTCACTGATATTCCATGGCTCAAATACCATCTTATCGACATATTCAAGCAGCAATTTTTGCAGAATTTCGGGAGGGACATAATTAGCAATCCTTTCTGGCAGGGATGAATACATTGCTTTTGATTCATCAAGCATCTTGTTAATCCGGTCTGCAGGTATTTCCGCCATGACTTCCTTTCCAAGATGTACCATATCCGAACATTCATCTTCTGAGAATCCCCTGCATGACATGCTCGGATATAGCTGCAACCTCCACCCGAAGAAGAACTTCACCGGGAAGGTTCTGCACAGGAGTGCGCGGATATCGTAAATGTCGCATCTTTTATTTTCATTCAGGAAAATACAGGCTCCTCTGTCATTATGTTGTTTGAACGTGTAAATACCATCCAGACATGGGTGTCCATCATCCCATTTCCTGAATGCTCCGGCATCCTTTTCCAGTATAACCTGGAAGTTTTTCTCCCATTCCCGGACTTCCGCCGGGAATGAACAGCAAAATCCGCATCCTTCAAGACAATTGAATTTAAGTCCCTTTAATGGTGTAAAATCTATATCGGTCATTGTTCCCATAGCTCCCTGGGTATCACATAACATCAAATTCAGTTCTTCAGTTCCAGAAAATATCTCAAAAAACCTGAATGATCACGTCACCTGTAATTTTAGAACAGTCTGTATATATTCGCTTAAACAAGGTTTTTTTAAGTATTAAAAGTCTTTCAGCAACGTAGATCCATATTTTAAAGTATGGCTGTCTTTTTCCATATTTGCCTTTGCAGATGCGATTTTATGACGGCCTGTGTTTTATGAACTCACCATGTAATTCCTCACTGCTTACCCTGAAATTCCGTTTCCATTATTGGTTTTTGTGAAATTCTCAGAATCCTTTAATAATCATGAGAGCAATCTACTAGGATATGACTGACAACAAAACAGATGAGCAGATTGTGGCAGAAGAGCAGAACAGGAAAGATTCCGGCAGCCCGGTACTCCAAACTACGTTTGCCAGCTCGGTCACTGGCGAAGCTCCTACTACTCCCGGTTTTGAGATCAAGTACGTTTCCCATAAATCCCAGGGTTTGCAGAGTGCATCAGATATGTGGATTGATAAAGGCAGACTTTTTGATGGTCTTTCAAAAGAAAAGAGAGATCTGGACAGTATCAAAAAACTGTCACGCCAGTAACCCTTCGATATTATTTTTACTGATTACAACGGGAAATATTCCGATACTCCCGTTTTATGTGAAAGCAGGGGAATAACCTGCATTTTCATTTTACCGAATTAATCCATTCTGATCATTTTCTTTGAAATGTTCCAGACTTGAAAAGCAGAGATCAATAATTTGTTCTGCCACCCGGATAAATCAAATTAATTTGTTTTAAACACAACTTTGTTTTTTGACAAGTTTTTTATATAACGCGATTATACATTATTATATACTCAAATCAAACATTACATGATCAGAGGTTAAAATATGGCACCATGGGAATACGATATAAGACCTGTTCGCTACGGAGAATGGGACAGCACAAAAGAAGACCTGAACAAGCTCGGCATAGATGGCTGGGAACTGATACGCTTCTCAGATGACATTGATGAAAGTGGGATGATAAAGGCATTCTTCAAGAGACCGCTTGACTGTCTTGAGATCTGAGTTATCCTAGCCTCCTTTCATTTTCTTTCATAAATTTTACTTGTTTTATTTGATTGGTACTTTTT
>DAZF01000057.1 GCA_002507205.1 Methanolobus sp. UBA32
TCCTTCATGTGTTTAGCTTCGACAGCAACGGTAACCACAGGCTCACTGGCGTGTGTAATGCTTTCGAAAGCTTCCATTCCGTCAAGGGTGGTTACTGTTGAACCTACAATAGCGTCCCTAAGTCCTGTTACAGCTGCAATGTTACCTGCTGGGATGTTCTCCACTTCAAGTCTTTCAGGACCCATGAAAACACCGACCTGCTGGATCCTGTTCTTCTTTGAAGCACCGGATACATAAACTTCCATACCACGGGTAAGTGATCCGCTGAACAACCTTCCGGTTGCAACTTCGCCAGCATGAGGGTCCATTGAGATGTCTGTAACCATGAAAGCCAGATCGCCTGTTGCATCTGCAGTGAGCATTGCCTTTCCGATCTTGGATTCCTTGTCTCCGTGCCAGATTACGTTAACCCTGTCACTCTGAGCTACAAGAGGTGTCGGAAGGAACCTGATTACCATGTCGTTGACTGCTTCATGAAGCGGGCATTTGTCTGCAAGTGACTTCATGTCCTCAGCACGGCAGTAATCAAACACCTGCTGGAAACTGACGCCGGTCTTCTGCATCATTGGTACGCTGATAGCCCAGTTGTATAATGCTGAACCGAATGCTACTGTACCTTCCGCTGCATCAACTTTCCATCCTGCATTGTAGCGCTCTTCGTTCATACCTTTAATGAGCTTGTTCACGTGGTCAATAAGTTTACCAAGCCTGATCTGCATCTCCTGTGCATCGACCTGCAACTCATTGATGAGACGGTCCACCTTGTTGATGAACAGTACTGGCTTAACGTGTTCCTTCAATGCCTGCCTGAGTACGGTCTCAGTCTGTGGCATTGTGCCTTCTACAGCATCAATAACTACAACTGCTCCGTCTACTGCACGCATTGCACGTGTAACGTCGCCACCAAAGTCTACGTGACCTGGTGTATCGATAAGGTTGATGAGATACTCCTTTCCGTTGTACTCGTGAACCATGGATACGTTTGCAGAGTCAATTGTAATGCCTCTTGCCTGTTCCTCTTCGTCAGAGTCCATGAAAAGCTGGCGGCCTGCAAGTTCCTTTGAGATCATGCCTGCGCCTGCAAGGAGATTATCTGATAATGTTGTTTTTCCGTGGTCGATATGCGCAACAATTCCTATGTTACGTATCGTTTCAGGATTGCTCATGAGCGCTGTGACGCGCTCAACCATCTTTTTCCTTCTACCCATATTTACTACCTGATCCTTATTTACTAAGTGTTGGGATTTGCATTAACGTGCTGCCTTTGCAACTCTTTCTTTTGAATCCTTTCTGTTGATGGAGAAGCATTTTGCATCGCGGTTTGAAGCTGCAATGATTTCTGCTGCAAGACAGTCTGCTGCACTTCTCTTGGATTTGAAAGACGCCTTGTTTGCACCCATTGTGATGTATCTGAGCGCACTGTCTACACGTCTCTGCGGAGCAGTGTCTACTGCCTTTGGCACGGATATTCCGCCGTACTTAAGTCTGACCACTTCTTCCCTTGGGCCTGCGTTAGAGATAGCCTCTACCAGTACCTGTACAGGGTTCTTCTTGGTCCTTGTGTTAATGATATCTAATGCTTCAGAAACAACCCTCATAGCATTCTGCTTCTTTCCGGTGTTCTGTGCGTTACGCATAACATTGTTAACAAGACGCTCAACGATACAGATGTCTGACTTGTTGAACTGCTGTCTTGCATGCTTTCCGTTTGAGTGAGGGATTATCACCGGGTCGAGGTTCACGTACCTTTTAATTCCCTGGTCAGTGACCTCTACTTCAGTGAGATCCCATTTTTCGAATAACTTGTACATTTAATTATCTCCTTGGTTTCTCTTTTCGGCCAATGACCATCTCTCTTAAGGATGCATTGTTAACAGCAGTGACCTTAAAGCGTACTCCGGGAATATCTCCCATTGCACCACCCATGCGGCCACCTATTCTTTCTACTGTAACTTCATCGTGNNCCTCAAGTACAATGCCTCTTCCCTGAGGTGCGCCACCGAGGGGGTCTGCTTTCACGTCAAGTCCGAGTGTACGTCTGTTATAGCGAGAGTCCTTCCATCTTGCATCCTTTCGCATGCGCTGAAGTGTATGAGCTGCATATTTTCCATTTGGCATAATTATGTCTCCAATTAATGTCTTTGATGAGTATGATATTATTTGAATTATCACTGCAGGATGACATCATCTATATCATGATGCCTCTTAGCGACAAGTTTGACCTTTTCAATGTTTTTCCCATTCCGTCCTATGGCAAGACCCTTGTCTTTATTAGATACTTCTACATAAGCCAATCGCTTATTGTTCCTGCTTGTGATGTTCACCGATTTGACAGATACTGGCCCGAATGCGTTCTTTATAAACGCAGCAGGTTCGTCCGAGTATTCGACAAGATCAATCTGTTTATCCACTTTATTCTTCATGCGGTTGATATGGTCTCCGTTCTTCCCGATCGCAGCACCCATATCGCCTGCTTTTATCACGTATATTATTCTGCCGTCATCGATTATGCAATCTTTGACCGCTGCACCTGTTATATTTTCAAATAATGCTATATATCGGATACTTTCGGTGGATAACTTGATCTCGCCCAAATATTGCAACTCCTTTAAGCAGCAGCCAGGATATCGGACTCACCACTGTCAATGATGGCCATTGCAGCAATGATGAATGGTTTTCCGCAGGCAGGTCCAAGTTCTGTTCCTGTTCCTGAGTAGTTAAGTATCGGTACATCTAGGCTTTCGATCTTGGCTCTTACGTCTGCAGGGCAATTTGCGGCAAGTACGACCATTTTTGCTTCCTTGTTCATGGCAGCATCGATAGTCCTGTTAGATCCAATGATCACCTTTCCGGTTCTGATCACTTTGATCAGTGCTTTGTCAATGTTAATATCCATTTATATCAACTCATTTATAATGTCAGTTTGAGATTTGTATTAATAAGTGATTCCGTATATCTACTTTCTGGTTGCTCTTTATAAAGAGTGTTCATCTCGTAATGAGATGCACATCTCCTGTTCCCAGCTTAATAGGTTGTCCCACGATGATGTTCTCGGTAACACCGTTGAGTTCATCACGATCTCCACGCATACCGGCATCAAGCAGGTGGGTCACAGTAACTTCGAAAGCTGCACGTGCAAATACACTGGCCTTCTCACCAGAAATACCGTGCCTGCCGATCTGTTTTACTTCGCCGTCACAACACATGATGTCAGATACAAGCATTATGTGTCTGATATCAACAGTAAGGCCCTGTTCTGAAAGAGTGTCAGTAGCTTCTTTAATGATGGAATTCCTTGCAGCTTCGATACCAAACACCTCAAATATCTCTCCGATATTGTTGGTATAGGTTCTCGTAGCATCCGTTCCTTCTATCTGAAGTACTTCCTTGAGTTTTGAACCTTCAGTATACAGTGTGTATTCCTCTCCATCTTTCCTGATGACAACTCTTTTAATTCCTTCGATACCTTTCAGTGTTATGAAGTGAATGTTCTTTGCCAGCTGTAGAAGTTCTCTGTATGAGGGTGCGCTTGGAGTCACAATGATCTGGTTTGCAACACTTTCTGATACCTTGACCATTACGCCAAGTTCTTCATGAAGCTTGTCTGCGATCTCATCTGGTTTAAGTGACCTGTGCAAAAGTGTCTTTTCGTGCAGATCAATGACGAGTTGCATATTTGCAAGATCGGTGGTAATGTCTGCAAGATGTTCTATATGGGTTGCCTCAATTTCCCATGCAAGCTTACGTGCCTTATCCCTGTCAGTTGCGTATTCTTCTTCCAGTGCGATGGTCATCATTGGTGTACTTGGCTGTTTCCTTGCATCCACGATCTCAATGAGACGTGGCAGACCAAGTGTAACGTTAATTTCAGCGACACCAGCGTAGTGGAAGGTACGCATGGTCATCTGCGTGCCCGGTTCACCAATGGATTGTGCTGATACAACACCCACAGCTTCACAGGGCTCCACACACGCATATTCGTAGCTGTCTCTCACACGCTCGACGATATCTTCCAGCTCTTTCTTTGTGACGCCTACTTTCATCACATCATCTCTCAAAGTCTTCATGATGTTTTTAGGCAGATCGAGCTGACCGATCATTGAATCAATAGTAGCTTCACTGATTGTCATTAGTTCACCTCTTTCCCGGTGACCATTCTGACAATCCTGTGTATTGCTTCAGGTTTGCTGTAGTCACTCTTTGTGGAATCGATTCCATCTTCTCCGTACTTGAACTGGACGACCACACCACGGGTTTCACGTACAGAGCCGTCATACTGGACTTCAAGATCCTGCAGTGCGTTTACAAGTCTCCTCTGCAGGTAACCTGACTGGGAAGTACGGACTGCAGTGTCCACAAGACCTTCACGACCACCAATTGCGTGGAAGAAATACTCAGTTGGATTCAATCCGCTCTTATAACTTGCTTTAACGAACCCGTGAGCATCTGCACCAAGGTCACCCTTGTCAAAGTGCGGGAGTGTCCTTCCTGCATAACCTCTTCTGATCCTTTCACCACGAACCGCCTGTTGTCCGACACAGGCAGCCATCTGGGTAAGGTTAAGCATTGAACCTCTTGCACCTGACTTGGCCATTATAACTGCAGAATTCTCAAGACCAAGTTGCTGACCTGCAATGTTACCGGTCTGGTCCCTGGCCTTACCGAGTACCTGCATGATCTTCATTTCTATGGTTTCTTTAAGTGTACGTCCCGGCAAAGCTTCAAGCTCTTTTGCTTCATAAGCGTCAATTAACTCCTTTACGGTTTCTTCCGCTTCTCTAAGGAGGTTATTGATCTGCAACTTTGCAGTCTTGGGTATATCTTCGTCACTAATACCGAAACTAAGTCCTGTCTTCATCACACCACGGATGGCAAGTCTTGTAAAGTCATCTACGAACTTGGCACCTGCTTCCGGGCTGTATTCCTTAACAACTTTATCAAGGATCTTGCCTTTGAAAGCACCAATTCCTTGTTCTTCAATGGTGCCCTGAAGCATTTCTCCGTCCTCTATGACTACATATGCATTGTACTCACAATCCCTCTTCTTACAGGTGTCACATTTGAAACATACCTGTGCAGGGAACTCGAGGTACAATCCCTTTGGTAGGATCTGACTGAAGATCTGCTTTCCGTTCCACAATGGTTCTCCGTCCTCTGAGTAACTTGCAGGTTCTGGAAGAACTCTTATGTCGGATTTCCTATNNCAGGAACAATCCTGAGATGTGGTCGTGTATACCGCCGATGATGGGTCCGCCGAAACGAGGGGACAGGATATTTTCCTGTACCTGCATGAGAATGCTGGCCTCTGCCCTGGACTCTTCGGTCTGGAGAACGTGCATGTTCATTTCATCACCGTCAAAGTCAGCATTGTATGGGGCGCATACTGCAGGGTTAAGCCTGAATGTCTTATTAGGCAGTACTTTGACCCGATGAGCCATGATACTCATCTTGTGAAGAGAAGGCTGTCTGTTAAAGAGAACGATGTCTCCGTCCATGAGCTGTCTTTCTACAGTCCATCCGACCTCGATCTTCTCTGCAAGTTCTTCCTTGTTGATCTCCGACACTCTTATACGCCTTCCGTCCTCTCGTATGGCGTAGTTTGCACCCGGATGTACCTCTTTACCACGTAGTACATACATTCGGAGAAGTTCAATGTTCCTTGTTGTAACTCTTTCAGGTATTGTCATCTGCCTGGCAATTGCATAAGGAACTCCTACCTCGTTGATACTGAGGTTGGGGTCTGGGGATACTACAGTACGTGCTGAGAAGTTCACACGTTTACCTGACAGACTTCCCCTGAACCTTCCTTCCTTACCCTTCAGACGCTGGGTAAGGGTCTTCAGCGGCCTTCCTGATCTGTGTCTTGCAGGTGGTACGCCTGATACTTCGTTATCGAAGAAAGTTGTAACATGGTACTGGAGCAATTCCCACAGGTCCTCTATAATGAGCTGTGGTGCACCTGCATCCCTGTTCTCCTGGAACCTCTGGTTGATCCTGATGATATCCACAAGTTTGTGGGTAAGGTCATCTTCACTGCGCTGACCGGATTCCAGGGTGATCGAAGGTCTGACAGTTACTGGTGGTACTGGCAGGACTGTAAGGATCATCCATTCGGGTCTTGCGCTATCAGGGTCCATTCCGAGTACTTTTACATCCTCATCAGGAATGTTCTCAAAGCGGTCACGTATTTCGGTTGGTGTGAGCTTGTGTCCGTCCTCAACGTAATCACTGGGCTTTTCGAACTTGATCTCAAGCTGATCGGTTGAGCAGTATGGGCAGCTCTTTGACTTACGTGCTTCCTTAAAGACCTCATTAATTATGTCGTCAGGAAGGTGTCCCATTTCCTTTGAAGTTTCCAGTTGTGCAAGGAAATCATTTTTCTTTTCAGGAGTAAGCATCAGCCTGCTGCAGTTGCGGCAGATCGAGCGTAATGCCTTGCGTATGGTCTTGTTAAAACCTACGTGAATGACAGGTGCGACAAGGTCTATGTGTCCGAAGTGTCCCGGACATTCGCCAGCACGGCTTCCACATGTCTTACATTTAAGACCTGGGTCGATGACTCCCAGACGCAGGTCCATAAGACCCATGTCAATAGGGTAACCGTCATCGTCATAGGTGTCAGCGGTTATAATGGCGGTAACGCTCATCTTCCTCACTTCACGAGGTGATAGCAGACCGAATTTTATAGCACCGACCCTTTTTGGAATAGATGGAATATCGTTCATTTTAATTTCACCCCTTATACAGCATCCTCAAGTTGCAGTCTTGGAGCCACACCAAGGGATTTGATTTCATCAAGCAGCAGTTTGAATGCGTAACTCATGTCCACAGGGTGGATGTCAGTCTCAGCACCGCAGTTAGCGCAGTATCTTATGTTTCGCTTCCTGTCAAAAGTTGCAATCATTCCGCAGTGTCCGCAGACAAGTTCAGTTACCTTGTCTGATTCATCGAGCAGTCTTTCCTTAAGGGTCATGGCGGCTCCGTGTCCGATAAGCACATCACGCTCCATTTCTCCGAAACGCAGACCTCCTTCACGGGCACGACCTTCAGTTGGCTGTCTTGTGAGCACCTGTACAGGTCCACGTGATCTGGCATGCATCTTTGATGCTACCATGTGGTGCAGTTTCTGGTAAAGGATAACTCCGACGAATACATCTGCCTGTATCTTTTTTCCGGTTACTCCGTCTGAGAATACTTCCTTGCCTGTGTGTGCGAATCCCTGTTTCTTCAGTGCTGCACGCAGGTCGTCTTCATTCTCTCCGGAGAATGCGGTTGCATTGATCCTTCTTCCTTCCATGGATCCTACTTTACCACCGATCATCTCAAGCACGTGACCCACTGTCATACGTGAAGGGATGGCGTGCGGGTTGATCACAAGGTCAGGTACAAGTCCCTGTTCTGTAAATGGCATGTCTGCAAAAGGTACTATAAGGCCAATAACTCCTTTCTGTCCGTGTCTTGATGCGAACTTGTCACCAATCTCGGGGATTCTCTGGTCTCTTATCTTTACCTTTGCAAGGCGTGTTCCGTTAATTGATTCAGTAAGAATGACTGTGTCAACGACCCCTTTTTCGTTGGAACGCATTGTGATAGCACTTTCTCTGCGCTGTTCAACACTGATTCCAAAGTCGGACTGCTCTTCAAGGAAACGTGGAGGACTGGTCTTTCCGATAAGTACGTCATTCGGGCCGACGATTGTCTCCGGGTTCACAAGACCGTCAATATCAAGATTTGCATATGATTCTGGACTACGGGCACCCCTGAACTCAGAATCAGGTATTTCGAATTTGTCTTCCTGTCCGCCAGGGTAACGTCTTTCTTCACCTTCAAATGTCCTGAGGAAATGACTTCTTCCAAGTCCCCTCTCAATGGAACCTTTGTTGAAGACCAGTGCATCTTCAATATTGTGTCCTTCGTAGGACATGACAGCTACGACGAAGTTCTGTCCTGCAGGCCTGTCATCGAAATGGATGGATTCACAGGTCTGTGTCCTTACCATTGCTTTCTGTGGGTAATGCAAAAGATGTGCACGGGTGTCCGGCCTGAGCTTGGTGTTGGAGGTTGATACTCCTATACACTGCTTGACCATTGCCGCTCCCATTGTGTTACGTGGGGATGCATTATGTTCCGGGTATGGTACCATTCCCGTACATATGCCCAACATCAGCCCCGGATTGATCTCCATGTGGCTGTGTTTGTCAGTAATGTTTTCCCTGTAAAGTGCAATGAATGCATTTTCCTCTTCTTCGGAATCGAGGTACTCTATTTTTCCGGCCTTTGTCATTTCGGAGTAGGATATCTTACCTTCAGCAAGCAGTCCTTCCTCTTCTTCTGATACAAGGGCTTCACCATTTTTCACAATGATGAGTGGTCTTCTTGCACGGCCCATATCAGTGTTGATTATTACTTCGTGTATGTCTTCGTAATATGTGACATTGACCTGTTCTGAAATAATTCCTGCACCTCGCTGGTCCCTGAGGTTCACAACCAGTTCTGCAGGGTCTGTATGGGTTCCTATGAGTTCTCCGTTGAGGAAAACTTTAGCTTCATTCATCGAGAAGTCCTCCTATGCCATCGTCCAGTGAATCTGAATAGTTAGTATATCCTATGGGTTCTGGCTTATCATCATCAACTATGGGTTTCACTTCAAGCTCATCCAGATAGTCATCGAGTTCGGCATCGTATTCCGGAAGTGCCTTTAGTGATGAGTTAAGAACTGTCTTTACAACTCCAAGGTCGTAGAGTATGCTCTTGATCTTTTTGTCTTCTTCAGTACCTGTTGAAAGTTCCACCATCTGTGCGAAGTTCTTCACAAGACCACAATTCGGACCTTCAGGAGTTTCTGAAGGGCAAAGCCTTCCCCACTGTGTAGGGTGAAGGTCACGGGCTTCGAAGTGTGGTTGTGCCCTTGAAAGCGGGGATATTACACGTCTGAGGTGTGAAAGTGTTGAGATGTAATCTGTCCTGTCAAGCAGTTGTGACACGCCAGTCCTGCCGCCTACCCAGTTACCGGTTGCAAGAGGGTGCTGCAGTCTGTCTGTAAGCACGTCTGCTCTCACAAGTGTGATAACGTTGAGCTCACGGTTTCTCATGTTAGCTCTTTCAAGCTGGTATTTGATGTCTCTTGAGAGTCTGTTGAATGCAACCCTGAACAGATCCTCCATAAGGTCACCTGTGAGCTTCAGTCTCTTGTTGGAATAGTGGTCCTTATCATCTGAGGTACGCCTTCCAAGTGCAAGTTCAAAACAGGATTCTGCCATTCTTCCGAGGAAGCTCGCCTTTGCAGGTCTGTCAGTAGGTTCGTTTCCAAGGTGAGGTAAAAGGTATCTGTCAATAACGTAGTTGGCACGCTTTATCTGGTAGTCCCTTGCCTGCCCGGAAGCAACTCTTGAACCAATCTTTTCCATGGCATCTTCAATGTTATCAACCTCTGCTTCTTCCAGGTTCTCAAACATGAATTTCATGATCTCTGGGTCAGTTGATACGGCTTTAACAAGATCTTCATCAGTCTCGATGCCGAGTGCCCTCATAAGTGTGATAAAGTTGATACGTCCTGAAATTGAAGGGAATGATACTTCCAGAAGGGATTTCCTGCCTCTTTCTACAACAACAAGTGCCCTGTATCCTCTTCTTTGTGAGAATACCTTGGATACTTCAATGCTGTCTCCGTATCTTTCTCCGAGTTCAGTGAGTATCTTGTTCGGAGCGAGGTCTTCCAGGGTCATGACCACTCGCTCGGTTCCGTTGACTATGAAATATCCTCCGGGGTCAAGCANNCTTCACCGTATTTGACCATCTCTTCCTCGCTGAGTTCGGTGAGGTTACAGATGTTGGATTTTATCATAACCGGAAGCTGACCGATCTTCGCTTCCTGTGGTTCCTTTTCCTCATCATTCTCCACAACACTCATCTGCAGGTAAAGAGGTGCTGAATAGGAGAGGTTCCTGAGTCTTGCTTCGTTTGGATACAGGTTCTCAATTGCCCCGTCTGCTTCCTTTACAACCGGGTTCTCTACGCGGATAGCGCCCAGCTTTATGTAAGTGTCTTCGAGGTCCGTTTCGATGATCTGCTGCTCATCGATGATCTTTTGCAGCCCTGTCTCCAAAAACTTGTTATATGAATCTATGTGATGCTGTACGATCTTATCTTTCGTAAAGAACGAACGTGGGATCTGTCCTTTGGTTAACGCTATTATAGCACCTTCTTTATGTGATTTATATTATCGTAAAATTGTAAAAAAGCCCATGCCTAAATGATAAATGTAGAATTCGCTTCTTCAAGCGATAACAAGTCGATAGTAGAATGCTTCGCCGGCAGTCTGGCTGTTTCGGGTAATCTTCACTACCTCTCCAACCTGTGCCCCTACTTCCTGTATGACCGGATCAACGACCTTTATCTTGGGCAGCTGTTCCTTCTCAATAGCATATTGCTTTAAAACAGATTTAAGTTCATCTTCCGACATAATCTCATGTTTCGGGATTAACTGGTGGTCAAGCAGGCTAAATTTTCTCAATATATTACTCCTCCCTCAAAAATGTGAACGTGAACACTCTTGTGCAAAAGTGATGGCGGGCTCGTAGGGATTTGAACCCTAGGCCGTCTGGTTAAAAGCCAGACGCTCTGCCTGACTGAGCTACGAGCCCATTATGTTTGTATGTCCCTTTGCCTGTCCACTTTCGCATCAGTTCGGTGTAGACCCCCAAAATGTACTTATCATATATATATATTTCGCAGACAGGAAATGGGGCCAAACAGGTTTGGGATATACATTCTGACAATATGCCAAACCAATAAAAAAACGTTCTCATCTGTGATACATACTTGTGTCATAACCTATTTATACTAAGTTTTCGTCCCTTTCAAAGCAAGCTCGGTTAATTTTTCTCCTTCCAACAGCATTCTATTTGTCCGCAGCAGATGCATATGGCATTAAGTATTATTAAGTTCCTGATTTCCA
>DAZF01000053.1 GCA_002507205.1 Methanolobus sp. UBA32
GAACTGAATTTGCAGGCGGAGAGCCTTATATCATGCCATTGCTCCAGGAAAATGATTTCCTGCCTGATCTTGATGCGATTCCAAAGGACAAGCTTGAAAAAGCAAAGATAATGTTCCTGAATTATCCGAACAACCCAACAGCAGCTACTGCTGACAAAAAGTTCTTTGAAGAGGTTGTACAGTTTGCCCGCGATAATGATATCATTGTCATACATGACAACGCTTATTCAGAAATGACCTATGATAACTACAAGGCACCAAGTTTCTTAAGTGTCGACGGCGCAATGGATGTTGGAATTGAGATATACTCACTTTCAAAGACCTATAACATGACAGGATGGAGAATTGCTTTTGCAGTTGGTAACAAGGAAATAATATCCGGTATCGGCAAGGTCAAATCCAATGTGGACTCAGGGGCTTTCGACGCAATCCAGATGGCAGGCATCACAGCACTTTCCAGCTCACAGCAATGTGTTGCAGACATGAATAATATCTACCGGGAAAGAAGGGATGCACTCCTGAAAGGACTCCATGAACTTGGACTTGATGTCAAGCCACCTAAAGCAACATTCTACGTATGGACACCGGTTCCTGATGGCTACGATTCTGTCGGATTTGCCAAACTGCTGCTTGAGACTGCAGGAATTGTTGCAACCCCAGGTGTTGGCTTTGGAACCTACGGCGAAGGTTACATCAGATTTGCACTTACACGCCCTGTTGAAAGGATCAACGAGGCAGTAGAAAGGATGAGCAAGCTGAATATCTGATATTGCTTACCTTTTCTTCTATTTTTTACTATTTTTAGTATTTTCTTTTTTAAATTCAAACCATTGGATGATATTGACATTATCGAAGATAACGTCTATTTGAGTTGGACAGGCCGGTTAAAGTATATAGACACATATAAAAGAACTACATAATATATATTAGTATAGTATTTATTATGTAGAAAATAAATATATGGCACAACTTCCTAAAGTAGCTACATTCCACCAATATATATGAGCACACTTCTATGCAGATATGCTCTCCAAGAATATCAATACAGAATGGTTTCGTACAGAAGAGATATCAGAATTCCTGCATGATGCGAGATATATAATTCTGCTTTACATAATAGGGGATTTCATGACAACTTTCCATGCACTAAGCAATGGATACGGATTTGAGGAAAATGGTTTGCTTTCGGGCATAATGGCAGACAATGGGATCTGGTCATTGCTACTCATTAAAACATTAATCTTACTTATGATCTACTGGAATTACAGATCAATAAGAACATCGATGCATTCCTATGCGAAGAAATTGTGGGACTTTTCCAGAACAGGGATAAGTCTTTTCGGGCTGATACTTGTAATCAATAACCTGATAGTAATATTTGTAAGATTAAGCCTGTTCGAGTACCTGGGCCTCTCCTGAAAGAGACTCTTTTACATCGGTTGCTTTCATGTTTATTACCATTTCAGCAATATCTGCACTGTATTCAGCGATACGGTGGAAGCTTTCAATTATTTTTCTTCTTCTTTCACCGGAAAGAGAGTAAGGTTCACCGGAAACTTCAGACTTCTGGCGGATCTTATTTCCAATTGCAGAGATCATTCGGGATGTCCTTATTACATTATTTGCAAGGTCGGTATTGATTTCCAGTACGCATATGAAGGAATCCTGAAATAGCTTCTGGGAAAGCAATCCCATCTCAACGATATCACCGTTCTCTTCGCTGTTACCATCCATCTGAATCACAGTATGCGCAATTCCCTGAACATGGTCACCTATGCGTTCCATCAATTTAATTATCAAACGGTATCCAAGACAATCTTTGGAGTTCTTTATACCTATTTTCCGGGCAAGGTTTGAATCGTCAAGAGCTGCTTTTATCTGCCTGACGCTTAATAGATAGAATTTGTCAACATCATTATCCCTCTGGGCGATATCTCTGGCAAGTTCAACATCAGCTTCCCTCAAAGCAACAATCGAATCTTCCATCATGGACAAAATAATACGGAACATGCTTTGCAGGGATTTTTCCAGGGTTATATCCTGGAAATTCAGAAGATTTTGAAGTACTACTTCTGTCCTGGATTCTTCAACTATCTCAATTCCGATGAGACGTTTTCTTGCGGCATCTTTGAGATATTTACGCTCAGCTGCCGTAAAACCTCCAGGAGAAACAACACGGATGATATCATATCCAACAAGATAATTCGCAACAAGGAACCTGAAATTCTCTTCCTGATCATCGGAAGTGGTCATCTCAACCATTGAACGAAGAGTCAGTTTCTTGTTACCTGAATCAGGAGTTATAGAAAGCGAACGGTCAGGTTTTATGTTTAAGAGGACAGTATCTCCTGCACCAAGCCCACCTTCCCTTACCCACTCAATTGGAAGGGAAACTATGTATGTCGAACCGCCTGTCAACTGGATCTTTCTTTTATGAGATATGTATATCCATCCTTTATTTTGTGATCTAAAGAATTGTCAGATTACCTGAAACCTGACTGAGCCGAGAGGTCATGCCGTCATCGTCGGTTAGCTCGAGGTCGATTGTAACGTTCTGATCAAGGTATGGGTCAATGTTCATAGGCCTGACAACCATTCCCGGAAGATTGTAGTTATATAATATTACTGTCCCATTACCCGAATCTTTCCACACAGCCCAGTTATAGCTGGTAATGAAACCATCGGCATCTGTTGAATCAGACGCATCGAGTATAAGGTAACTATGTGGGGTCTGGGTCCCGTTGCCGTCCTGCAGATATTCCACCTTAAACTGCACTTCAGCCACTGGCATAGGAGGAGTGAAAAGTTCCTTGAATACGTTGATATAGGAGGTTATTATTTCGACTTTCAGAGCTTCGTTCTCATATGGAGCCATCCCTGCATAGGAAGTGAAGTCGATCGTATATGAGATATTGTAATCAGTAGTATTGGTAAGGTTACCACCAAAGTCTGAACCAAAGAAAGTTATCTGTCGTTCATCGTCGTCGATTGAGAAATTACCGGTCTCGATGCATTCGGTTCCATTGGACAGGTAATTCACATGGTACTCATAAGGAACTTCACCATAGGCAGGCCATGGATGTTTTTCCAGTGAATATGTAAAATCAATGCTGTTATTGGTCCATGCAGAAGTACCTATGGTTTCTGTACCCTCTACCATAATATCCGAAAAATTAAGGTGAATGGTTTTGCTTTTTGTTGCAGGAATCTTTAGCCTGCGATTTGCACTATAAACTGCAGGGTAGTCCCTGTAAGTATCAAACACATCTGAACTTTCATATGCCTTAAAGTGAAGGAAATATCCGCCATTCACACTTATTGAAGAAATGTAGGAATCTTCTATATTGAGATTGAGTATTTTGAGGTCAATGGATTCCAATCTGGAACCATCACCTATTGGCATGATAGAAACTATTTTTAGATTTTCGTTCTCAACAGATGTTTTATGGCTTTCAAGATCCATAGCCTGTTTCTGGGCAGTAGATATCATGAAAGCAACACTTGAAGCTGCGATTATCGTAATAAGTATCAGAAGTAACGTGCCAAATATAACAGTAACTCCACGGGTGTCCCGTAAAAATGCTTTCATATCGTTGCCAACCATCTAGGATGAGAAGGCCCATTACAGATTATATACTTTGTTTCTATAATATATATAGCTCCCAATAAACTATTTATTTAGAGGAAATATTCCAAAACCATTTAAGCAATGATTACTTTTAGGGTTTTGATGGTGCTTACTAGCTTCGGTTTGAAAAACGTACCTGCCAATGTGGTACTGTTAATAGAGGAAGATATAGGAGATGTAAAGAGTGTATTCTTCCGCAAGATAAGCTCCGATGCATTAACGCTCGGAAAAAAAGTACATTATATATCAACAAGAAGTTCCGGAAAGGATATTACGACAGAGCTGAATGATTCCGGCGTTCGGAACCTGTCAGAGAACTTTACCATCATAGGTAATTTTTCAGATCCGGTTGCCCTGCTTGATATGTGTTACAGAAGACATAAACTGTGCAACAGGCTTTACGGAGAAAATGCAGGTCCGTTACACAATATAATCGATGCAGATGTTTGCATCATTGATATGTTCTCCTCACTTTTCATCCACGAGGAAATAGAGGTCGTTTCCGAGGCAATCGAATCACTTATCAATATCAGCAGGGAAGCAAATATCACATTCCTGCTTTCAGCAGATATGGGAATACTTCCCGAGAGAGCTGAGAAGATTATCCGCTCCATGGTTGACGGCGTTATCCAGTTCAGGACAGAGTACATGGGCGGTAAGATAAACAGGTACATTAACATACCTAAAATGAAAGGCAGCCTTCCCCTGAATAAAATGATAGCCTACAATGTCACCAGCCAGGGAATCACCATGGATACAAGGGAGAGGGTTGGTTAATATTCCATGGAGAATTCTACCGGGTCTATGATTGCATACCTTGCTTTTCTTCCGCATCATTGTATTTTATGAATGAGAGAGGTTTTAAACCATCCGTTGGATGGTAATTGATAGAGATGAACCTCATTATACTCAATACTAACAACAACGCAGAAAAGACCAGCAAAACATCAGTCTTAAAATTATTACTGTATACCAGCACAGTGATCTCACGCATGATCGTCAGAATAGTAGCATCAGTCACGTAGGTAAGCCTTATTCTCTCATGAACACGATAATCAGCGAAGGTCTTGAAGAGGTCAATGAGAACAAAGATCGTCAGAATACCGTATACTACCTGACTCAGATCACCTGTTTTCAACAATACATACCATATAGTCCGGAAAATATTGAACGTTTCTATGATTATTGCCAGCAAGAGTATGTAAAGTACTGTAACCGTCACTGCGTAAATTACTTTTTTGTATATTTTATCATGTAATTGCATTTCGATTCTCCATAGCAACCAGAATACAGTGTAAAAATGATTCTACTTTTTCAAACAGCAA
Source organism: Methanolobus sp. UBA32 (assembly GCA_002507205.1). GTDB lineage: Archaea > Halobacteriota > Methanosarcinia > Methanosarcinales > Methanosarcinaceae > Methanolobus. The sequence goes on from DAZF01000053.1 coordinate 4,954, forward strand.
TTACAATCAACATCCAGGTGAAGTTGGAAAATCAGTTAACCTGAATATTGAGGATCTCATTCCATTATTCCTTCGATCTTAGCACCATCATAATTGCAGCGGGTGTTGATCACTCCCTGAAGGATGGGCTTATACTCTGCATCATCATCATCATCGTTTTGAACTTTGACGGAAGCGCCATACTCAGAACCATTTGTTTTTATCCATGTTTTTACTGATTTCATGTTATTTCCTCCACATGTGAGTGATATTTATTACTCGTGGAATATTATATAGGATTTACACCAATATTTTAGTAGAACTATGATTGCCTATATATAATATAGAAAAATAAAATTCATTGAAGACATGATCGGATAGAACTCCCCAATACCCAGCTAGTAAAACAAGTTAACGATGCGTTTAAGCAGCCTTCTAATCATCGGGAATAACTGAATTTTTGCCAGCTGATATTAATCGTTTTTCTACAGAGCCATAGTTTCACAGGGCTTTTTATTTTTTGAATACAAAGCTGGAAGAGGTAGGATTATTCACCCTCTCCATAAACTATTATCGTTGCTGTACCTTTTGATTCACCTGCCGTTGCGGTGACAATGTATGTCCCGGCATCTGAGCCCGGAATCGGCGTCACTGCTACCGTACCATCTTCTTCGGTCATGGAACTTGTTATCACCCCGGTTGGCGATATTGTCATCTTGACAAACGTACCTGCAACAGGATTCCCATCCATGTCAGTCACATTGAATACGATAGGTTGCTGCAATGGAATCCCGCCAAACGTCAGTTCCTGTCCATTACCGGAAACTACATTGAGCATGTAAGAATCCCCTACACCTGCAGGTAACAGGAGAGTTACACAGGCTATATAACTCAGGATTATCAGTATTGCCGAATGCTTGAACCCATGCTTTATCTCGCCCTCTGTGATCTGTCCGACTATCAGACCACCGAACAGGGCGTTCAGTATGATCATATGGAAAAAACCACGTTCGAAATTGATATCCGAAAGACCTGCTCCACCGAGCATCTCCATGCCCACACCCTGAATTAAAGGAAGCAGGGATGTGGAAAGGATGTACGTTAGCATTACAATGATACCCTGGGCAAGGTAGAAAATTACAATGTACTGCTTGAGGTTTGCCTCTTTTTCCTTCTGGATGTTTATTACTGCCCTCATATCTTCCGAAGTACGGAACAACAGGTCAGCAACATTACCTCCGGTATAGGCAGCCTGTACCACCACATCGATATATCTGGCAACAAGACGGCTTTTCATTGATCTTGACATCTTATGCATGGATTCATCAAACGATTTACCCAGAACCATTGAAGAAGCTGCATCCTGTGCATTGCTGCTTATCACACCAAGGTTTGTCTTTGAGAGATTTATAAATCCCTTCACAGGATCAATACCACCCCTCATCAGTTCAGACAGCTTGTAAAGGAACTCACTGAAAGCCAGTTCCCTCTTTTGCAGAAGTCTTTTTTGAAGGAAAGAATCAATGGAATATGGGATCAGTGCCACCAGTATGGCAAAGATCATTATGTGATCCAGATCGTCCTTGGCCTTGTCTTCTTCGGGCTCCGGTTCGACCTCCTCCTCTTCAACTGCTACGACTTCACCTCTTTCTGCTGCCTCCGAAGCTTCCATCTCAGCCACAAGAGCTTCGTATGCAGCCTGTTTTGCAGCGGTTTCATCATTAACAGGAGCACTGCCCTGTGCATCATCCGTTACAAAAGAATGCCCGGTAAGGACCGCCATTAATACAATCATCAAAGCAGCAAATATTGGAATACCAAGGCTAAGATACTCACGCTTGATATCATAGCGTATTGTCAACATCTGTACGTAGCGTTGCATCGTCAGACGATATTTTTCAATATTCATAGAGTACTCCTTGAATATTTCATCCACAATAGAAGGAGGAAAATAATGTTAATGAACGGCAGCATGAAGTAGACGAAGAACTGGAACATCTGTTTAGCTGTGAATGGTCCCAGGTCAATACCAAGTGCGCTTGTAACCACAATCATCAGTACTACAAGTACAACACTCATGACAACTCCACTGAGATAGCCTTCCCCATACACACCCAGAGATTCTACAAACTCCTGCTGCATCTGCCGTCTCATGTCCATGAGTTCCCTGGATTTCATCTCAAGATAGGTACGCAGACCACCACCGGATTGCATGGAATTTGCAAGGTCTATACATATGGTCCTGAGCGATTCTGAGGACGTATTGCGTATAAGGTGGTTCATGGCGCTGATACCGTCCTCACCCAGAACATCCACACGGTACATTACCTTACCAAATTCGGTTGAAACATCACCATAATCCTCTATGGCAACTTTTCTGATAACATCCATTGGGGAGGAACCCGAGCTTGCAAGGATGGTCATATACCCCAATACAAAGGGCAGTTCATGCTCAATATTCATGTCCTTGCTGGAAATCTTGTTGTAGAGAATGAAAGGGAAGCCGCTGACTGTCAGGACGAAAGTGAGAAACGTCAGGACAGAGATATATACAAGAGGTGACGAGGAATTCCTGAAAAAAATAATGGAGAATATGAAGACTATGATAGAAGCCAGTGCTGCTGTTACCAGTGCAAGGGACACAAACATCCCCGGAGTCAGTACCATGTCTGCCTGATAAAGTGACTTTGAAATATCATCCTGCGGTTTTTTGTCTATATATTTACCTAATACATAGCAAAACATCTTGTATTTTTCTATATACTTGTTAGTACCCCCATCATTGAAAGCCTGATGGACATCGATATCCCGGGTCTTGACCATTTAATGATTCAGCTCCATCAGCTCGTCTTTCTGTCTTGAGTATTTCCTGATGGCTTTGGCAACTGCTTCGTATTCGTGAATACCGTCACGTGCAAGGTTTTCAAGATATGTTGCTCTCAAATCCATCTCCCTTACAAGTTCAGCCTGTTCGATACCGAATTCTTCATTTATATCGTCAAAGAGGGCACTACTGCCACTGAACTCATATTCATCGGTTACCGGATTCCATTTGAAAACCGGATTTGTTATCAGATCGCCACGTTCAGGGTCAAGTTCTGCAATTTCCACGATCCTCAGTGCACGCCTGAGATAATGTTCACCGACCTTTATCATGGAATTAAAAATGACCATATCAACACTGGCAAACAGATTACGGGGCACGTTCATGGGTTCTGATTCTACCCTTGATAACAGTTCGTGTATTGAACCCGCGTGTATGGTACCCATACATGGGTGACCCACAGAGATAGCCTGGAAAAGAGTACCGGCTTCAGCACCACGACCCTCACCAACCACTATGTATTCCGGTCTCTGTCTCAAAGCAGCTTTAAGCAGGTCGAAGAGTTCGATGTCTCCTGCGGATTTTCCGTGTTCACCGCTGCCGCCACCAAAACCAGCCCTTGTGATGGACTGGGTCCAGTTAGGGTGCATGAGGTTCATTTCGGCGGTATCCTCAATGGATACTATCTTGTATTCAGGCGGAATGAATGCTCCCAGTGCATTGAGGGTTGTGGTTTTACCGGATGCGGTTCCACCTGCTGCCAGTACGGAACGTTTGTATTCTACCATGAGCCAGAAATAGGCAAGCACTCTTGAATCGTAGGTCTTGTAATTCATCAGGTCAATGCAGGATACCGGATTGGACCTGAAACGCCTGATGGTGAATGTCGAACCTCTTTTTGTGACCTCTTTTCCAAGTGTGAGGTTGGCACGGCTCCCATCCACAAGGGTTGCATCCCTGATGGGTTCCAGCACGGAAATATGCCTGCCTGCTGCCTGTGCCATCCTCATGACAAAATTGTTGAGTTCTATTTCCTCATAAATCACATCAGTAGCCACGGAACCATAGACCCTGTGATTGACATACAATGGGGTGAAAGGACCATTACATGTGATATCCTCAAGATAAGGGTCGTTCATCAGGAGATCCATCCTGTCAAAGCCCATGTATTTTTTATGCAGATAATAGAAGAATTTGTCTTTCTGCCCATCACTGAGTTTCAGGCGATATATATCCACGATCAGGTCGAACCTGTCCCTTAAGGCCTCTACACGATCTTCTTCTTCTACCAGCAAAATCTCGGAGTGTGCCATCTTGTCAAAGGCATTCTGTATAATATACAAAGCTTCCTTTTCAGTATCACTCAAAGGAGGCTCAAGACAGCGATAAACAAGTGATTCTTCTTCAAATCCAATATGAACATACTGGCACCCGGGAGTAACTTCATAGGTAATATCCACTTCCTTTTGAGGAAACCCGGGAGCAGGAACAGACAATTCACCAATAACGAACTCTATTTCTTCGATATTTTCAGGTTTGGGGGTTATTATCTGTTCTATCTTCTTTAGAAGTAAAGAAACTGAGGACTCTTCGGCAGACTCCTGTTCCTGCTCATTTACGGATGTTGCTTCATCGTGATCTGTGGATAAAGAAGGCGTTTTCTTATTTTTTTGGAGATTTAAACCGAACTTCCGTTTCTTTTTAGCGGGTTTATCGTTCTGTTTTTCATCATCCAATAGAACAATCGTCTCTTCTGATATAGTTTCGGTTTGTTCAGGGCTTTTTTTATCTCTGGAGGACTTCCTGCTTTTCTTTCTCAGACCCAAACCGAATTTTCTCTTTTTAGCAGGCACTTCTTCCTTTTCTTCTTGTGGAAGAGGAAGTTCCTCTTTATCAATATCCCCGTTGCCGGAGAACTGAGCAACATCTGCTTGTTGTTCAATTTCTTCTCTGGAATAGACTGAAGTATCTTTGATATCTGTTTCTTCCTTAATAATTAGAGCCAGTTCAGAAGATGGTTTTTTTCTACTGAGCCTTGATTTTAGCTGGAGTTTAGCCAATTCTGTGCCTCCATACTAGAAGTCTAGTGACTGCGTTGATAATCATAACGATTACTATAAGCACAAAGGCAGCAGCAAACCCTTCCGAAGGTGAGACCATACTTGGGAATTCAAATGAATGATATACCGTTATCGGAAGAGCGGCTACCAGATCTTGGAAAGGAGAAAAGCGCAACCCAAAGAGCAGACTGTCTTTTGGAGCCACGCCGAATTCCGGCATGAACTGCGTATATCCCGCCGTCAGGACGACAACCGCCGATTCCTCGGCAGCCCTTCCTATGCTAAGGACTATACCCGTAGCGATACCCGCGAGGGCATAAGGCAAAGTGATCTTGCTTATAGTTTCCCATTTTGTAGCTCCCATTGCATAGCTTGCTTCTTCCAGCTCCCCGGGAACTGAATTGATAGCCTCTTCGGATGCACGTTCGATCACAGGCAGTATCAGGATTGTAAGAGCGATAGCACCTGATATGAGTGAGAAACCACCTGTAATGAAACGCATATAGTACACAAGGAACATCAGTCCGAAAATACCCAGAACTATTGAAGGAGTGCCTGAAAGTACGTCTATCACGAAACTGAAGGTCTTTTTAAATCGCTCATTCGTTGCATATCGTTTCATGTATATTGCGGTCCCTATGGCTATTGGAGCCGCCAGAATCGTTGATGTGAGTGATAGTAATATGGTACCCACAACTGCATTGCCGATCCCGCCTCCAAAACCTTTTACCTCATTCTCAGGAGTGAAGATGAATTCAGAAGTAAGGCTCGGAAGTGCTTCAAACGCGATCTTGCCCAGAATACCGAAAAGAGTAAGTGTTGCAATTGCTGCCGAAAAATAGCACAGGAATATGTAAAAGGATGCTTTTATCTTTCTATGGTTCATTTCCTGTCCCCCACTAGATGTCTTGAAACCGCAACAAAGATGATCTCTATTGCAAAGAGGACCGCTGCTATTCCAAACAATGCAGCACGTGGCTCAGGTTCATTAAAGTGATGACCAATATCATTGAGAATCTTTGAGGTCATTGCATATCCAGGACCCATTATCGAAGAAGGGATAGTATTGGAATTACCCAGCAACATGACAATTGCCATAGTCTCTCCCATTGCACGCATCATGCCGAGTACTACCGCAGCCATGATGCCTCCTGATGATGCAGGTAGCACAACTTTTCTTATTGTCTCCCACCTGTTGGCACCCAGGGAGAAGGAAGCATGTCTACTCTCCACGGGAACGGAACGGATCGCATCCTCGGAAATTGTTGTGATTGTTGGGAAGATCATGATCGCAAGAACCGTGGAAGCCAGAAGTACTCCGACCCCGGAACCTGGGTTCAGGTCTACAAATATGGGGATGAAACCCAGGAGTGAATCTATAAATGGCTCAATGCTATTCTGGAATATATTTTCCAGTACGAACAGGCCAAATATACCGTAAACTACCGATGGAATACCTACCAGCAGTTCGATAAAAGGCCTGATAGTGGAAGCAACTCGGGGAGATGCGATCTCTGAGAGGAAAATTGCCGTGAAAATGCTTAAAGGGACTGCCATGAATAATGTTACGACAGTCATGATGATGGTGCCGGCTATATAGGTTCTGATACCGTATATGTTATTGGAGTAGTTCCATACATCACCGGTAATGAAATACAGTCCCTGGCTTTTGAAGACCGGTAATGCCGTATAGAAGATGAATCCTACAAAGAAGACCACGATGAGTGTGATGATGATGCTGCAGGCTAAAAAAAGCAGTTTTGCTGCAGTATTGTACAGTTCTCTCTGACCTGATCCATAAGAACTGAATCCGAAAATATCATTTATCAGAACCCAGGCAGATTCCTTGTTCGTTACCTGTTCATATAATTCTCTGCTGCCCATGATAATCGTTTTAAAATAAAAAGAGGAGATTTGTGCTTGTGCACAAATCTTTATTTAAACTTACTTGTACTCGATTACGGAGAAGTATCCTACTTCGTGGAAGATTTCCATTGCTGCTGGAGACATTGCGTAGTTGATGAATGACTGCTCAACAGTGGATGGGTTTCCGTTTGTAAGGTAGTTGAGTGGCCTTGTGAGGGAGCTCTGGTAGGTGTCCTTCCCGGAGAGTGCATCAAGTACGTTGGACTCGGTTACATCGTTGTATCCGTCTACACCGATGATGTTAACTATGTCTGAGCTTGCTGCAAATCCAAAGTCTACGAAACCGATTGAGTCAGCGTTACCTTCTACTGCAGCGAGTACACCAGCGTTTCCTACTGCGCCTTCTGCTTCGGATGCGTCAACGTCCTTTGCACTCTTGTAGTCGCCACCAAGGTAATTTGCGAATGTCTCTTCTGTTCCGCTTGCTTCAGATCTCTGGTAGAGTGTGATTGTTGTACTACCATTTTGGGTGATGTTACCTGCTGTGATGTCGATGTCTACAGTACCATCTTTACAGGCGTCGTACATTGCCTTGAGTTGAGTCTGTGTGGTGTTACCAGCAATGTTGCTTCCACCGATAGCTACTACTGCACTGCCACCAATCTCGAATACCTTAAGGTCTGGGTGGTCGTTTACTGTGTCAACAGGCTTGGATGCTGCACCGATGTCGATGATGTCAAGTTCTGCTGAGGTGATACCTGCACCGGAGCCGCCGCCCTGTACGGTTACTTTAATTCCGCTGTGGTCTTTCATGAATGCTTCTGCGAGTAATTCAGAAACAGGCTGGACGGTTGTTGAACCAGCGACAAGAAGTTCGGTTGATGCTGCAGATGTTGCATCGCCTGCACTTGCACTGTCTGACACGTCTGATGAGAATGATCCCATGATTGTTCCTACTGCTGCTGCACCAGCGATTGCAACTACTACTAATACGAGAGTTGCAACGATAGGTGAAACACCAGCTTCATCGTTGAATAGTCTTTTTAATAAGTTCATATTTATCGTACACCAATTTTGTTTATGTTCCTATTTGAAGCGGGTTTTAATCGCTCTGGCACCTAATTGGATGTTGAATATATAATACTTCTACAAGTCATGTATATAGTTGAATTTTCAATATAGATTTGTGATATCTCTATATATTAGTGCATATACAACAATGGATTTTGCTTAACTACTGAATAATAAACAAATACAACAAAAAATGAAAGTCAAGAATAAAAAAACGCTCAAGAATAACGATAAATATTATTGCAACAAAAAATAAAAGGAAATACAAATATGCAGTTGTAAACTACAGCAATTATTTTGTTATCAGGGTAGATACAAGAGCAAAGACAGCCAGTGCGATAACGATGACAATTGCATACAGATAGTTTTCAACAGCATCTATGGCAGCATTTTCAGCCATGCCGAAGATAGAGGTGAAACCACTTAAAACGCCACTAAAGGTATTGCCAACGAACTGTTGCATCTTGTTAAAAAGACCTTCTATAGAACCTATTATGTTCGAGAGAAATGTAGGTGCTAAAGACTCCTGCTGAACTTCCAGGGATATATCTAATGCTTCCGGTATTTCATCTTCTACGGAATACAGATCTTCATCCACATCTTCTTCTTCTGGTTCCGGTTGTAAAGCAACTGCCGTTGTAACTTCCAGATCTTCAGGATTGGAAATCCATCCACCGTTCAAAGGTTCCCAGTATTGTTTGACCTCAGAGCCACCAACATAGAATGAAGACTGTGCTTCCCCATCATAATTTCCAATACCCCTGAACTCACATACTGCAGGAGGAAGGTCTGGTGCACTGGAAGAACTGAAATCATAGCCAAAAGTAAGTGTTGAGCCTGGCGGGAGAAGTACCCCTTCTACAGAGACAATTTGTATACCATTGACCCTTGAAACGCTAAGATCCCATTCACTTAGCGGCAAATCGCTCCCTTCCAGGCTCTTTTCCAAACTACCACCCACATAGCTTAGTTCATAGGGAATAATATCTGTCAGGTTTACCCAGGATGCACGGTCTCCATCATTGTACGCTTTAAGAGTGACCGAGTAATCTGTGCCTGAACCGGACAGAGATTTGGACAGGATTACATGAGGACCATGGACTGTTATACTGCCTGATTCGGAATTCCAGGTGAATTCCTTTCCAAAAAAGTTTGCAGTGGCAACTACGCTGTCAAAAGGGTATTCACCCTGTCTTATTGGAATCAGCTTTTGCCCGAGATAATACTGTCCGTCAGGAGCCATACCCCTGTAACTACCTGACTCATATGTTTCATAAATAACAAATTCATCCGGCACCTGTGTAAAGTCTATAGTCAGATCATCAACCGTATACAGTCCGGTATTATAAACATGGGTCCTGAGGAATGAATACTCCCATGCATCCCGAATCTCATAATCCTTAGAGGTCCGGCTATAGGTACTGCTTTCAAATTCCCGGACATACCAGGAAGTCATATTGATCTCTTCGTCCACTATCTCAAAAACAACCTTCATATCAGGGTCAGTACACCCAAACGAGTAAGAACTATCGGCATCAAAGTAACCATCCTTTATGTCGTAGCCTCCAGCAGTTGCATTGACATAATAGATAAGCTCATAAGGAGAGGTCTTCCCATCCCATTCAGGTGCAACTATAGTAAAATTGATGCTGGCAGTATCACCGACTTCAAGGCAGCCAAGGTTCTTTTTTATAATTCCATCCCTGTACTCAAAATCCCCTTTAGCTTTAAGTCTGAACTCACCAATATCAACATTAAGGATTGCATTCTCAATCCAGGCTTCGCCAGTATTTTTCACTTCCACATCAATGTGTTTCTCTTCACCCGGAGCGTATTGTTCTGATGAGACATCAACACCATCGACCGTCTCAGAACTTGCTTCAATAGTTATTTCAAGTTCCGGCCGTCCTCTTGAGAAAATCTCCACATGAGCAGAAGGTGTTTTCTGACCATCTTCGGTAATATCGGTGAGTTCCACTTTAACCTCATTATCCCACTCCAACCACTTCCGGTCATAATCACCATTCAGAAAAAGGAATTCTTTCCTGACAACTCCGCCTTTCTCAATTGAGATCAAAGCTGCACCCAGGTCTTCATCAAAATCGTCTGCCCTGAAAGTATAAGTAATGTCATTAACCACCTGGGTTGCTGTACGTCCCCACTGTATACTAAGTGAGCCTTCACTGACCCACTGCACACAGGTATCAAGGTCATCGCATGGACAATTAGTATTTGCAGATGCAAGAGGTAGGAATGAAGAGAATAGCAATATTATTGCTGTGATGTAGAACAGACTAAGTATAGGTCCAGACGTTTTTTTCACCAGGTCCACTCTCCACCATTATGACTTACCAGATACTTTTTTAGACAGAATATAGACCAGCAGGGCATACCCGGACAAAGTAACGAAAACAAAGGGTACAGCCATGTTAAAGAAAGACGATGGAGTGTACCAGCATGTCGAATAGAAGGTATATAGGGAAAGTACCACTGCTGCCAGCAAACTGACTATTCTCTTCATGCCGTGTAAAATCACAGTTTATCATATATCCCTTGCACAAAGGAAATACATACTGCACCTTCAACTATTGGGAACTAAATAGAGTATATAATAATACGATCCTGCAACCTTACTTACAACCTTATTTCCTCTTCAGCACCTCATAACCGAACACGGATATTGCGATTATGATAGAGGTAAGGGAAAGCATGAAGATCATATTTGAATATGTTTCCTTCAGAATGAACCATGACAGACCGCCCATCACATGAGTGATACTCATAAGCAATATCACAAAGACACCAATGGGATAGATATCTTCATTTTCCAGGAATTTGAGAATGGTGTATCCCATAAGATAGTAGAAAATGACCGTAAAGGCAAGGTATGGAAGAACAATACCGTTCTTTACTGCGAATACCAGAGTGGGACTGAATTCATGTTCAAGTATATTCCCTATGCTGCCGGCAAAATAAAAGGTAAGGGAATAATCAATTATGACTGCTGCACAGAGGAAAAGAGGGATCAATCTATAATTGTGATAGATCGATCGCAGACTCTGCAATATTTGAAGCATAATCTTTTATCCTGCTGAAACTGTCAATTATCAATTCAACGGAATGTTCGCTCGGTAACTGGCTGGCATAGATGAGTTTTTCGTTGAACGTTTTCTCCCTGCCAAGAACTTCATTTGCAAGCTCACTGTTGGATTCCCTGAGTGCCTCGGTGCTATCCATAAATAGGGTCTGGCAATCCTTGCACAGTTCAACCAGTATAGAAAGAACATCATCTGGCAGTGCAATATAAGAAAAATGTAATGATATTTTAGATATGTGGTCTCCGATACGTTCTATCTCATTGGCTGCAAGACGATAGTAAAAAGATCCCACAAGACTCAGATTATCATTCTTTGAAGCTTTTTTCAGGTTAAGGCGTTGAACATATTGTTTTGATACAAGAAGGAACATGCGATCCAGGTCATCATCACGGGTTATTATATGATTACACAGATCCCGGTCATTTTCTGTAAATGCCATTGCAAGTTCGTCCAGCATAAGATAGACAAGAGAGGACATTCTTTTGAGACCTTTTTCTATGGTGAAATCTTCAGTATCAAGGAAATTCTTAATTACTATTTTCTTATCACTGCTTTCGACGACCTCAAGTCCCACAAGACGATGACATAGTTCTTTGATCTGCCGGCGTACATCAGTCGGAATATTATCTCCAGTCAGTTCTATTATCTGATAGTCTTCAACGATATACAGGCCTACGATATCCCTTATTATATGATCCAGCTGCTTATTGAGCTTTATCTTCTTAATCTTTTTAGAAGGCTTTACAGCAGGAGGTTGGAGAAGTAAGGAACCATCTTCCTGGTAAAAAATAGATATATGAGAACCAGCTTCCAACTTTGAACGAAGCGCCCATTTTTTAGGCAGGGTCATAACATAAGTGGATTTGCCCGTTATCTGCACTTTTCTGGTATCCATCTGTTTTCACGATCCAAAAGGAATTTAGGACTATTGAACCGGAATTTGACTATAAAGTTTGTCTTAATAGAACCGTAGAAGCTATGTAGACTATATAGGTCACGTAGAGATATTAAAAAGAAAACAAGGATTAAGTAAATACTCATCCCAGCAAAGAATCAGGACCTATCCTTCCGCTCCTAATCATATGATCGGCAAGCACCACTGCCATCATGGACTCTGCAACAGGCACCATTCTTGGAGGAATTGTGGGATCGTGCCTTCCATGTACTTCAAGGTCGATCTCTTTCATTGCAGCCATGTCAACACTTTTCTGGGTCTTTGAGATAGAAGGGGTTGGTTTTACTGCTATTCTGCATATTATTGGCAGCCCTGTGGATATACCACCTATCATGCCACCTGCATTATTCGTTTTTGGAACTACCTGACCATTTTCAATTATAAATGGGTCGTTCATCTGGCTTCCCTTCATCCGGGAGCATTCAAAACCTGCACCAAACTCCACACCTTTTACAGCACCTATGCTCATCATCGCACAGGCAATATCTGCATCCAGCTTGCCGAATACCGGCTCTCCAAGACCTGCAGGCATACCTGTGGCTATTATTTCCACGATACCGCCAATGCTGTCACCTTCAAGACGGGCAGTGTTCACCTGCTCAAGCATCTTTTCAGCGGCCTCGGGGTCTGCACAGCGTACAACGTTTTTCTCAACGTTCAAGCGTATCTCATCAAAGGAAAGCTGCTTTGCTTTTACGCCGCCAAGCTCAATGACATGGGCAAATACCTCAATACCTGCCAGAGAGAGGAGTTTTTTGGCAACAGCACCACCGGCAACCCTGCCAATGGTTTCCCTGCCTGATGACCTGCCTCCACCTCTGTGGTCACGGATACCGTATTTCTCAGAATAGAACAGGTCTGCGTGGCCAGGACGCGGAATATCCTTAATGTAATCATAAGCACTGGACTTTGCATTCTTGTTCCATACAAGCATGGATACGGGCATTCCTGTTGTAACACCCTCAATTACACCGGACAATAGTTCCACGGAATCTGCTTCTGAGCGTGGTGTGGATACTTCACTCTGTCCCGGACGGCGGCGGTCAAGGTCTTTCTGAATATCAGTTTCCGATAGTTCAAGTCCTGCCGGTACCCCGTCAACAACAACTCCCAGGGCTTTTCCATGGGATTCGCCCCAGGTGGTGATCCTGAAAGAATGTCCGAATGTATTTCCTGGCATAATCGTATAGAGTTCCTGATAATATTTATATCGACCGTGTGTGAGCTGGTTCTATATGCACGAGGACATCCTCTATCCCATCAAAACTCTCCTTGATACGGTACTGCACAATATGGGAAATTGTATGGGATTTATAGGTACTCATATTAGGGTCCACCTCAACATGAAGATCCACGTAAACACTTCCCGGAGGGCCACGTGTTCTTATGTTGTGACAATCGATCACACCTTCTACATTACAGACTACCTCAGATATCTCTTCAGGATCTATCTGAGATTCATCTATCAGTATGGATATGCTATGGAATATTATCTCTGCACCTGCATGCAATATGACAAATGCGATCAATATAGAAACTGCAGGATCAATGATAGGATAACCGAGCCTGATAGCTATCAGACCCAGTATTACAGAAAGTGAAACATATATGTCACTTCTGGTGTGGGCAGAATCTGCAAGAAGCACTTCACTGTTCAGTTGTCTACCTTTTTTGCTTTCATAGGTAGTCACTGAATAGTTGACCAGCATTGTACCAAGCATCACTGCAAAACTTATTGCAGTAACTTCCGGATGATTGCCATTTCCAAAGCGGTCAAATGCCGAATGGACAATTTCGAAGGCAACAATGGCCAGTATCACAGCTATCATTATGGAAGCCAGTGTCTCGAACTTACGATGACCGTAAGGATGTTCCTTGTCAGGTGGTTTGGCTGCTATCTGAATGCCGATGAGACCTACAATATTGGAAACTCCATCAAAAAGAGAATGGAAACCGTCTGACTGCATACTGAGTACGTTTGTGTAAAAACCGTAGGCAATCTTGGCAAAAGACACTGCCAGATTCAGGAAAAGTACATAGACCATTACTTTTCGTATTTGCCTGAACCGGGATTCCATGTCGTACATCAATAGAACTATTGAACATCAACAATATAAACTATATGATTTTTATATCTATAAAAAGAAGGGAAACCAACAATCGTTAACACCAAATGCTTTAATATATAAATAAAAGCATAGTACGTTCAGGTGATACTTTTGGTTCCAATCATAAAGAAAAATTATTTCTTAATTTCACTATTATTGATAATTTCCCTGAGTTCAGGATGCCTTGAAACTCCACAGGCAACTCCTGCAGCTATCGATGAGAATGCACTGCTGGCTTATGGATGGTCACAGGTATCCATCGAGGAGAACTCATTCGAGCAAATAGTTACTGATTCAACAAGCATAGTTCTCAATTCCACGACTGTAAAATACCATAATGACAGACTGAGTGAGGATATAAGTAAACAGGTAAGTGATTTCCAGGAGTCTAACAACCTTCCTGTTTCCATAATACTGCCTGAAAACCTGAGTGCGCAAATAATCACATACCGCCTTTCTTTGCCCTCCGGAGCTAAACTCCCCACCGGACTTGTATCCAAAATAATGGAAAAGAAGATAGCTGAAATAGAGGATGATGGAGAGGTTGAGAACCTTCAGGAAACAACTTCAAGAAACCTGACGCTTGCAGACGGGACCGAAACCATGGTAAAGATATTCTCAGCATCAGGCAACTCTACTGATTCGGGAATGAGAATGCTGGGTTTTGTCACTGCTTTTGAGAATGAAGATACCAGCACCATAATTATGGGACTCGTGCCGGATGGTGAATACCGTGTTGAAGTCTGGCCTATAAACGACACACTATTCTCAATAGACGGAGAAAGTGAACTTGATGAAATGCTGGAACTTGTAAGTACTATAGAGTGAGTACAACCGGAAAATATAATTCACATAAATTCTCAGTTCTGAGCATGGTAAAAATTGCAGTCACAGGAAAAGGCGGAGTAGGCAAGACAACATTTTCCGGAACTCTTGCAAGAATGCTGGCAAGGGATGGGCATGATGTGCTTGCCATTGATGCCGATGCTGACATGAATCTTGCTTCCTCCCTCGGGATAGAAAAAGCCCCGGAACCACTCACTGATTATCAGGATCTCATTGAAGAGAGAGCAGGGGAAAAGGGAGGAATGTTCAAATTCAACCCGAAGGTCGATGACATTGTGGATAAGTTCGGTGTTGTTGGTCCTGATAATGTCAAAATGCTCGTCATGGGTACTATCGAGAGAGGCGGAAGTGGCTGCATGTGCCCTGCTTCAGCGTTCCTTAAAGCTTTTTTGCGCCATGTGGTGCTAAAAGATTCCAGTGCAGTAATACTGGATATGGAAGCAGGAATTGAACACCTTGGAAGAGGCACGACCCGTGGAATAGACCTTATGATAGTTGTTGTTGAACCGGGAATGCGTTCTATTGAAACAGCCCAGAGGATAAAGCAACTTTCCGAAGGTATCGATGTAAAACATCTTGCTGCAATCATTAACAAAGGCACTTCCGCAAATATAAAACCAAAACTGGAAGAACTTGGAATCCCTGTACTCGGAGAAATACCATACGACCCGGGTCTCATGGAAGCTGACTTCAATGGACTTGCACCAATTGATGTCGGAGGCAAGTGGATTGACTCTGTAACCGAAATCAAGGATAAGATGCTTGAAATGATAGCAGGTTTTGAGAAAGAAGAATAGACCCGTGGTTCCATAATGATCAGAACTTCCTGTAAGACGGTAGAAGCCTACATCACAAAAGATGGTTCATCCATCAGGGAACTTATGCACCCTCTTGTGCATGGTAACTCGGCCCAGAGTCTTGCTGAGGCCACAGTACCTGCAGGAAGTACAACACTTTTGCATCGGCACAACGTTACAGAAGAGATATATCATATTTTATCGGGCTTTGGTCTGATGACACTTGGGGAAGAATCTATTTTAGTCGAAGAAGGAGATTCTGTATACATCCATCCAGGAACCCCCCATAATATCAAAAATACCGGAGAAGCAGAACTTAGGTTACTGTGCTGCTGCTCCCCTTCCTATTCACATGACGATACTGAGATACTTGAATAAGCTAAATGAAATGCAGTATCACAGGTAAAAGTATCACACCCATCGCATGGCTTTTCTTTACCCCGAGAAACGTAGCAAGCATTCCTATGGGAATGGCTATCACAAATATAAGCAAGCCAAATAATCCTGTGGAAAATAGGACCATGGTTGCAAGAAAGAAAATTATTCCGTAGCAAAGTTTTGGGTACTCGATATCTTCCAGAACATGGTGGATATTATCACCAAGATAGATTGTTGAAAAATATGAAAGTAGTGAGGTCAGCAGTATAGCACACAAAAAAAGTAGTACTAATGAAGTCTCCAATGTGATACCACCCAGTAGGTCATTTATAGCTACCATGGCACCGCTCCTGGTCTTTCCGATGAATGTAAGTGCCATCAAACCAAAAATTGCGTTGCTTGTATTGACACCTGATATGGAAACGATGAACTCTTTTGACGAACTTAAAAACGCTTTATCAGTTTCATATTCATGACCGGGATCCTTTTCTTCCTGTTTAACAAAAAGACGGGCGAAGACAGTTGCTATCGATGAAGATATACCAGGCAACCATGCTACAATAGAACCAAAGATACTACCAGTTAATACTCCCCTGAGAATCTTTCTTTTTTCAAGGTCCGGCTTTGAATCATGTTGGGCAGGAATAACAGGATCAGAGAACAGGCTTATGATAAGCTGGGATGCACCAAAAAGTCCGCTTAGCAGTGGAAGCAGTATAGAGCCCTGTCCCCATTTTATTATTGGAACTGAAAGGTATTCCATCCGGAATGCAAAAACTCCTAAAAGACCGCTTATGCCAAAGAGTAAAAGAGCATAGAATCGTTTTTTCCAGCTTTTTTGTCTTCCTTCAGCATGAAGATATTCTCCTTTTTCGGTCATGACCATTACAAATACTACAAAAATGAGTATGTAAGCCATGTTTTCCTGTATGAGGCTATAACTTTTCACAAATAAAAATGAAAGCGGGATTACAGTGAACAGGGAAAACACAACGGAACCTGCACTTCCCAGTGCTGAAAGACGAACAGCCTGTGAACCCTGACCTTCAAGCAGTAGAGTATGACCCGGAAGCACTGCCAGGGCAGTATCTTCTCCTGGTGCTCCAAGGAAAATTGATGGAATAATATCATGGAAGGTATGGGATATTGCATTTGAAAGTATCATAGCCGCAATGCAAACAACCGGCAATCCATTTTCAAAGAGCAGAGGAGAGAACGCAAGTAATATCAATGCAAAGTTGTTGGTGTGAATTCCTGGCACGAGACCGGAAATTACACCCAGAAGATAGCCTGCAACCACTGATATTAAAAATGCCCAAATGGGAACATCTATTAGCATACTCATTATTATTTTCCTGTACTTTTCAGTCAGGAATATTGGACTAATACTTAATTATTGCTTTTTGTGTTTAAAATAAATATCACGTGATAATTATTGGAAATATTTTGCCAGGACAATTTTATATAATAAGATTCCATGACCTTACAATAATGAAAGCAAAAACGATCAAATGCAACAAATGCAATAATGATGCAATCATTTTTCAGAAATACTCAGGCATGCACCTCTGCAGGAAACATTTCATAGAGGATGTTGAGCGTAAGATAAAACTTACTATCAGGAAACATTACAGCATCAAAAAGAATGATGTCATTGCAATAGGACTTAGTGGTGGCAAAGACAGCAGTACTACCCTATACATATTACACCAGATATTCGGTAAAAGACCGGACATCGAACTTGTAGGTATTTCCATTGATGAAGGTATCGATGGATATCGGCCAAGCACGATAGATTCTGCAAAAGAGCTTACGGAAAAACTTGGTATCAGACATATAGTCCGCTCATTTAAGGAAGAATATGATACCACAATGGATGAGATCGCACCGCAACAGAGAGAGAAAGGAGCATGCAGCTATTGCGGAGTGCTTAGGAAATCCCTATTAAATAAGATAGCTCTGGAAATTGGCGCTTCAAAACTGGCTATCGGTCACAATCTTGACGATGAGGCACAGACAATTCTTCTCAACCACCTGAAAGGTGATGTGGCTCGTATGGTAAGGCTTGCTCCTCCAAAAGAGCTGGAAGGACTGGTGCTGAGAATGAAACCACTCAGGCATATTCCTGAGAAAGAGGTTGCCCTTTATGCTTACCTGCATGATCTTCCGTTGGGTTTTGGAGGATGTCCGTATGCCCATGAGGCAATGAGAAGAGAGATCAGGGTCATGCTCAATGAATTTGAGGTCAACCACCCGGGCACAAAATATGCCCTGTTGAGTGGGTTTGATAAGATATCAGGCATCCTTGGCCGTGAATTCCCACAGGAAGGACTTTCCACATGCAGTCTCTGCGGGCAGGCATGTACTGAAGATATATGCCAGGCCTGTAAGCTCCTTAAACGTGATCAATAATCCAGAAGATACTCCTCAAATGAATACAGTTTCCTGTCTGTCCTGTTCAGATAGAAACGCGTAAGCCAAACAGTGATCAATGGCTGTATGACGATGGTGCTGAGGATAAATTCTAAAAATGACCATAGCTGGGCTATTACATCTACATAGGATGTTACTTCCCCTATCAAACTAAGGAACACAGATAGCCCTATCACCAGGAGCCACATCAGAAAAACGGGGAACATATTACGTCGGAAGACTGAAATTCCTTTTTCAATTGCGCTGATGGGATCAAGACCATCAATTACAAGAGCATAATCCACAAGTAAAAACAAAACGCTCAGGACCAGTATGTATAATACCCACACAAGCATGCCGATCATGAGCAATGATGCGCCTGCGGCAGCACTTTCAGGGTTTGCAAGGAAAAGAGTCACATCACCTATTGCGATAATGCCCGGCACAAGGAACACTAAACCGGCAATAGCGAGCAGGAAAACAAGTATGTTCGTAAGGAAAAGATTGAGGAAATTCTTTCCACCTGCATGGAACATATCACCCAGACTCGTATGTCCCGTTTCTGATGCTGTTTTTGCCATTCCAATAGCTCCGGCGGCAAGGAATGACTGGACGAGCATATAGAGCAAGAACAAAACAATTCCGGCAAGGATCAACATCAACATGTTTTCAGAGAATGCAGAAGTAAACATGCTCAGCACTTCTTCAGGAGATAGAATTGAAGGGTCAATATTCTGTTTTGAGATCACCGGCGCAATAAATACCACTGTGAAGAATAACAATCCCAGGAAAAAGAATACAATTGCTGTCAACACCTCAAGTATAAATGGCACACAAATGTTCAAATTCCTTGTCCAGGTAGCAAAACCTTTGCGTACAACCGTTCCAATGTCCTCAACCATAAAAATGACTCCGAGATATTGACATTCTACGTATCACTCATATTTATTTGCATCCCACAGGAAAAAAGAATAAAATATTTATGTATCTTTGAAAAACTAGTCAGAAGAGAGCAAATCCAAATCATAAATTATAAATACCATAATGCCTTTTTTAGCTTGTTCTTGCACGGGTGGCTCTTTTCATACATTAAACCCACTCCCACACTTAAACCCCACTCCCCAAATACATTAAACCCAACCACCCGTGCAAAACGTGTTTTCTGATTTTCTGTATTCTAAATATTTTGGTTATGATAGTTGAATTACCATTGAGCATAGCAACCTTATGTGTGTTACTTAAAAACTTTTTGTTACAAACTTAATCAATATATATATGTTAGCATAATGGGACATACTAATCGCAAACTGTGGAAATGTCCAGATAAATATATATAGGTAGTACAAGCTATCTTTTTTTGAGGTGTAAAATATGTCATTGTTATATAACTTATGGGGATTGCTCACCCTGGTATCTTTTATCTGGGTGATCTATGATATAATGACCAGTAACAAGGGCCTTGAGCCAATAAAGAAAGTACTCTGGATAGTTGTTGCATTCATTTTTGGTATCCTGGGAGCCGCCGCTTACTACTTCCTTGGACGAAAATAAGAGTCTGCAAGCAGATTCTTTATTTCTATTTTTAAGGTTATTTTATCCTGCAACTTGTTCTGGATAAAGGCAAGATATCATTGCTCTGAAATCCATTTTAGACTGTACCTTTAGTGGACAAAATAAAAGAATACGTTTTCTTTCATCTGTAAAGTGACAACTACAGGATTAACCGAATCAAAAAAAGAGAAAGGATTCCGGCTTTCGCCGGAAATAGAATTTGTTCTTTGTTTTAGAAGATTCCTGCGCCGATGAACAGTGTTGAGAACAGGATTGCAACCATGTTCACTACCTTGATCAAAGCATTGAGTGCAGGTCCGGATGTGTCCTTGAATGGGTCACCAACAGTATCACCGACAATAGCTGCTTTGTGAGCCTCTGAACCTTTTCCACCATATGCTCCATCTTCAATGAGCTTCTTTGCATTATCCCATGCACCGCCACCATTGTCCATTGTAAGTGCGAGCAAAAGACCACATACAATGATACCGATAAGCAGGCCACCAAGAGCTGCAGGACCAAGTACAAGTCCAACGACGAGTGGTGTAGCAATAGCAAGGAAACCAGGTATAGCCATCTCACGGATAGCTGCTGCTGTAACGATATCGACACATTTACCATATTCTGGCTTTCCAGTTCCTTCCATGATACCAGGTATCTCACGGAACTGGCGACGAACCTCGTTCACGATCTCAAAAGCTGCTTTACCCACAGCTCTCATTGTAACTGCACTGAATACGAATGGAAGCAGTCCACCAATGAAGAGACCTACAAGGACCAGAGGCTGGTCAAGACTGAGATCTGCACCACTGAGGTCGACCTTGTGTCTGTAATCTGCGAAAAGAGCCAGAGCACCAAGAGCCGCCGAACCTATTGCATATCCCTTGGTAACTGCCTTTGTGGTGTTACCTACTGCATCAAGCGCATCGGTGATCTTACGGACATTGGAAGGCATACCTGCCATTTCAGCAATGCCGCCTGCATTGTCAGTGATAGGACCATATGAGTCAAGTGCTACGATCATACCGGTTGTTGAAAGCATTGCAGCTGCTGCAATTGCGATTCCATATATACCAACTGAAGGATCTGCTGCTCCGCCTACAATGTAGAATGAAGCAAGGATACCAGCGACGATGATGATCAATGGAAGTGCAGTGCTTTCAAAACCAATTGCAAGACCGGAAATTACGTTTGTACCTGCACCTGTTTCAGATGAAGCTGCAATTGTCTTTACCGGACGGAAAGATGTTGAAGTGTAATATTCGGTGAAAACCACCATGAGCACCATGATGACAATACCAACAAGGGCTGCATAGTAGAATGTAAGATCCCCCATAAGGGAAGTTGTAACGAAGTAGAAAGCAATGAGACTCAGAATTGCAGAGACTGCCACTCCTTTGTATAATGCTTTCATGATCTTGCCATCGCTGCCGACCTTAACAAAGAAGACGGCTATAATGGATGCGAAAATTGCCACTGCACCAAGGATGAGTGGATAAAGAATTGCGTTTGCGTAAGTATCAAGAATAAGTGATCCCAGAAGCATTGATGCAAGAACTGTTACTACATATGTTTCAAAGAGGTCAGCACCCATACCGGCACAGTCACCTACATTATCACCTACGTTGTCAGCAATTACACCTGCATTACGTGGGTCATCCTCTGGAATTCCAGCTTCGATCTTACCGACAAGATCGGCACCAACGTCGGCTGCTTTTGTGAATATTCCGCCGCCGACCCTTGCAAAGAGACTGATAAGACTGGCACCGAAACCAAATCCAATTACAAGATCTACATCACCGTAAAGGATGTAGAAAGTGCTTGTACCAAGAAGCGCAAGACCTACTACAGCAAGACCTGTGACCGCACCGCCGCGGAATGCAACAGACATTGCCTTCTGCAAACCTTTTGATGCAGCTTGTGCAGTTCTTACGTTTGCTCTTACGGATACGTTCATACCGATATATCCTGCTGCTGCGGAACTGATAGCACCAACAAGGAAACCGATTGCGATCTTACCTCCATCCTCACCAAGGAGAACGTAAATCAGTACAGCAAGAATAATAGCTACTACTGCGATTGTTTTATATTGACGATTCAAATAAGCCATCGCACCTTCCTGGACAGCACCTGCTATTTCCTGCATCTTTTCTGAACCAGCGTCCTCTTTAAGAACACTGCGCGCAAAGAAGCCGGCAAATAACAAACTAACAAGACCAGCAAGAGGGGCAAGATAAATTAAAGCTTCCATATTAAAACTCCTCTCAATATAGTTTATTTTAATGCTAGATTTTAGTCAACTTTACTTCTATAAATATTCGTAAAGTAGTAAATCATTGACAGAATGAGTTACTACATAATTGTAACCACGTCGGGTATAATACAGATATATACTATATAAAAGTAGGCTGCAATAGGACACACATAATATGAATGTATCGATAGAAAAGGTACTGATTATACCCCGCCACCTATCTGCATGAGCTCAAAGTCAATCGCATCAGGTACATCTACCCTGAAGACAAAAACATTATATCTGGACCTTCGTGCATTGGATATAGCAGCTTTCTCATCAGATGTCAGATATCCATCTGTACTTGCTATACATAACGATTTCTTCGTATCCTTTATAAGGAAATCAAAATGCTGACCGTAAGCATTCAAAAACTCTACAAGCTCACTCAGTTCATCCCAGTTCTCACACATGTGAATGCTTTTGGTTGCGGAGTTGCTCACATACCAGTCCCTGCTCATATAAGGATAAGCAGCATACTGGTCCCTTAGGTCATCATATGCCTTGTGTATCTTTGAGACCTCAGTATTAAGATCGATCCATTTCCATCCCTGTTCTGCAAAATAGCGGGATGCAACTATTGATACTATCCTATCCTTATCATTTTGTTCAAGCTTCATTTTAACACCTGCTGCCTATAATGAGGCTTATGGCATTTAATAATATATCAGTGATTGTCTGCAAACGTAGATAGAATGTTCTAATTGAAAAGATCTGCTTTCAGTCATATCTCATCAAAAGAAAGGAGGCGCATTAATATCCGGAAGATGGTATGCACAACTTGAATATCTCCCGGATTTACCTATACTTGCATAGCGTTCGCCTCAATCTACCTATGAAGAAGGACAAGGCAATCTTTTTAAAATTATTAGCTTAAAGATTTAGACCACAAACGATTCAAAATTATTATAAGCATCGTGGATGCCATAATTCACTGATTGAAATACGGTATCGTTTGTGTAGAAGAAATATTTACATCAATAATTGGTTCTAAATTCATTATCTCTTCCTTCGACACATTTCCAGTTAGTTCAATGGTTCCCTGGATTGTGAGAGAAGAACCGGATACTACAAGTTTATTTATTTCCTGGCGAAGAGAATCCTGTGATGAGACTATATAAGGGCTTTGTGCAAGAACTGGTTCAACTGTCGTGATATAAATGTCATCCGAACCACTGTTATAGAGAGTAAAACTGTATGAATAGATATTAATGGAACCATTCACATCAGAAGAACCAATAGATGAAGATCCATCAACCAGAAACAAACCTTCTACCTGCACAGGTCCGCAGGACCATATATTACTACTGAGACCTGGTAAAATGATAGCAACAATAATCAGTAACCCATAAGAAAGACCTTTTTCCATTAATATTCCCCATTATAGAACAATATACCCATTTCATTTCTAATTGTTGCTTTGAGAATATGAGCAGGATAAGCACTTAATTACAGTTAGGGAGCACAGTAATCACAATGTATAAAAAACTGGTTGGTTGGTTGGTACAGTGATGAAATATTTGTTGTAACACCATGCTCCCTATTTGTCAACTATTACATTAGAAATCCATACTATATAAAATAATCTAGTAAATGTTAAAAAATATATGCCACCATATAATAACAAAAGTGTCATGCAGGGATTAGGATAAATATAATAAAAGAATAAAACATTATACACAATAATGAAATTATAAATATATTTATGTATTTGATATAGTGTCGCACTAAGCCAAATATAAAGTGTGACTGTAAGAATGAGACAGGTCTATTACAACTAACACATGGATGATAAAAATGAAGTGCTCAACATGCAACTATAAAAAACATATTCCCCTATATACCAAATGTGCCGGAGTACCAGGAAGAACAAAAGTTGGAACTGCATATTATTGCGGACACCCTGAAATGGAAAATCCTGTGCCAGTTATTTCCCTGGATAAAAGTGTACTTGAAGACTGCCCCGTTACTAAAAACATTATGAGTTCATCCGAAAACATGCAGGATGCAGAAGTTAGCGGATTATAAATTTGATATTATAAGAATTAATTACAATTTTTACCAGCGTTATGTTTAGTTGGTAATTCATTTGCTGACACATAACAGATTAGATTTTGCCATCGGTTGTTTAAACACAACTGGAAATATAAAAATGGAATAAAAAGGAACATGCACATTGCACATGCCCCGTACTGAAAGATTACTCAAAAATCTGAGTGCCAGCTATCTTAGCCTGTTCCATGAGCTCAGAGTTTTCCTTTACCTCACCCGGAGCATGATGACCTACGTCCACGAAAGTACCTTTGACATCCATTCCGAACATCTGGAGGACCTGAGTGAATTCTTCAAAGACTCCTTTGAAGGCACCTGGTTCAGGGTTACCATGCGCACTTACTATGATAGCTTTCTTACCGGTTTCGATACGTGGTGTGAAATCAGGGTTGACAAGTGCGTACCAGCGATCAATGAACTGGCGCATCTGACCTGTGAACTGGAAGAAGTAGATAGGTGAACCGAATACAAAACCATCTGCATTCCTGAGTGCATCGTATGCTGTTTCCATATCATCTTTCAATTTACATCCATCAACTGCCCTACAGTAAGTGCATCCCTGGCAGCCTTTTATATCCATCTCATTGATATAGAACTTCTCAACGTCGGCTCCTGCTTCTGCTGCTCCGTCAAGGACCTGCTGTACAAGTACATCAGTATTTCCATTCATTCTTGGACTTCCTACAAAACCTACTACTTTCATTTAGATCATTTCCTTTAATTAATGAGTGATTACTTTTTTGATAAGTGTTCAAATGTTAATGTGCTGGAGCTATATTTATATCCCATACACTCATTTTTGATAGGAACTAACATAAAGTATAGTAAGGGAAAATATGGAAACTGATGAAAAACCTGTCAGTGAGAATGAACAAAAATACTGCTGCCCTGTGGAAGCCACCCTCGGTGTGATTGGAGGAAAATGGAAGCCACTCATTCTGTGGCAGTTGAAAGAAGATATACTACGTTTTAATTCTCTTCAGCAGACACTACCGGGAATTTCCCCAAAAATGCTTACAAAGCAACTGAGGGAACTGGAGAATGATGGCCTTGTCGGTCGAGAGATGTATCCCGAGATTCCCCCCAGAGTCGAATACTCACTTACCGATTTTGGAAGAACGATTATTCCCGTGCTTGAAGCATTGGCTCAATGGGGTATTGAGTATATAGACCAGAAATGCAGCTCTAAATAAGATAAACGATTCTTAATATATACACCATAAATTATTAAAACTATTAAATATAATAGGTAAATGGTATAGTGAGCATTTGTTCTGAGGTGTGACTGCTTTCTCTGAATCCTCCTAACTGTTTAACTCGTCAATGACTACACACCTCAGAATCAAATTAAAAGCAGGGAGCAATAAATTACATAAATTTATATTGTGACAGAGCTTAGTTTTTCATGGAGCAATTTTATATGAAACTAAAGCTACTTCCCCTGTACTTTATCCTTATACTCATAACCTGTCTCGTAGCAGGTTGCGTTGATGAACAGACTAAAAATGAAGATGATACTAACACGGTCCCTGCCACTGTAGATGAAGCGGAGTTTGCGCAGATAATGGCAGAGGCAAATTCAGCATACATCAAAGCACTTGTATCAACAAGCCAGAAGAACACTTCAGCTTCCGAAGCCTCAATTAATTTACTGGTAGAAAGGCTCACATATGTTTCAGAAACATATGGACAAGCACCACCTGAAATGTATGCCAATGACAAGAACTGGACAGGTGAAATTAAAAGGGCAGTCCTGATCGCAGCATACTCACAGGAAATGCTTGCTTCCGGCGACATTGAAGCTGCACATAATGCACTGGAACCCATGAGAGACCTTTTCTTCAGCCTGCACGAAAGGAACGGAGTCATACATATGGGAGATCTCCTTACAGTATTCCATGCATCAATGGAAGAAGCGATTACTTTTGCAAATGCGAATGATACCGGGATGGTTGCTTCATACATCCCTACACTTGAAGAGGAATGGCAGGACGTGAAGGATTCCGACAGACCGGCAAGTGCAGATGAAGAGTATGATCAGACTCTTGCCCAGGTTGACAGTGCTATTGGAGTACTGAACAGTTCATTAACAACCGGTGATTCAGCAGAAATTAAAACTAATGCTGAAAATCTCAGGCTGGCATTTGCCAGGGTGTTTGCAAAATACGGCGTTGTAATTTCCTGAACTAAAAGCCAAAAGTGCAGATATAGTTCTGCACTTTTGTTTAATTCAAAAATATTTATGTTACCTTAAATGTTCACGTAAACGGATAATCAATTCAAAATCATTGAACCTGTTGGCATCATGTGATCAGAAGGAGCGACACCATTCTCTTTCCTGTAAGCTTTTCTTTTGCATTTATCCAGATTAGGACCCTTACAATACAGGGCAATAAAACCCTTACAAGCAGCTTGTTTATCAGATTGGTACTTATTAAAGAACCCACACTTTGAAAGTAATTAGCATTCGACCATAATTAATAAATCAATAATAATTTGATGATTAGTACATTAATATTTATTATATGTTGTTGTGGAATAACGGTGTTAATAGACACTGATTTTTCAAGAATATCATGCATTGAATAAAAAGGATTAATTGTCTGATTTGATCCAAATAATAATTAAAACAGGAGATAAAATATTTACTTTTCTCTTCTTTAATTGTATCTAAATTTTCATACCAGCTCATATATGTAAATACAGTAACTCCACACCCTGTTTAATGAAAAAGAAAGCAAATGCAAGATAAATAAGTCCCAGAGCACGAATAGTATTGAGGTAATGGTTACTTTTCAGGAAAGATCTGGACCTCCCTACAACTATTGCAATCATAATCTTCGACCCTACAAGAAGAGAATAAAATCCGGCAACGAATAGAACAGTTGACCAGATATCAACATCAAGAGCCTGAAATAAAATAGGACCGCCAATGGTGATCCAGAATAGGTACGGGTGAGGACTCAGAAAATTCGCTAAAATACCTCTCTTAAATGAATTTTCACGTTCTTTTGTAATATCAATATCGATGTAACTGGTCTTGAGTGATGAAGCGCCAAGGTACATCAGGTAAAATGCACCGGAAAAGCTTATCAAAGCAATTACCAGATCATGGCTTTCAAAGCGTAACAGGAAAAGTAAAATACATGAGACTATCAGAATATCCGTTAACAATGGGGATATTGCAACTTTTACCCCTGCCCTTGATCCATGCTGAAGAGTTTCAGATATTGTCATTGCCATCAATGGTCCCGGAGATATGCCTGCGGTAAATCCAAGAATTATTCCAAGAAACAGAAACTCAGTGGGAAAAAGCATATTTTAGTGCCATGTTGCTAAACAGGCTTAAAGGTTTTGTTTAATTATTTAATGTAAAAAACAGGAGCAGATATAAAAATATATAAATGAGCAGCATATACAATATATATAATGAAATTTATTAAAATGACCACAAATAATAAATCAAAATAAATTGTCTTATTAACTATGAAATTTCACAGTAATAGTATTAAAACTTGGGTCTAGAAATGTCAATTCCAATTACATATAAAGCTCACATTGGTGATGCTAAGGTCATTATCAACAAAGAACTCCGGATCCAGGTTAACAGATTACATGAAGATGAGTTTTATAAATGATATAAATAAACATTAGTAAGGAAACCTAATGAAATGAATATGCATAAAAAAGGCAACCATCTGGCTCTGAACGTTACAGCATTATACATATTAGTGGCCAGTCTCTGGATACTATGCTCAGATATTGTCCTGGGATGGTTTGTTTTAGATGTAGACCAATATATGCAACTCCAGACCTATAAAGGATGGTTATTTGTTTTAATTACAGGTTCATTGCTATTTACATACCTCACCCCCCGCATCAGGGAACTCAACAAATCCCGAAATAGTCTTAAGGATGCTGAAGAATCACTCAATAGAAGACTTGATTATGAGATGACAACAGTCAAGTGCATGCGTCTTTTACTTGAACCTACCAGCATGGATAAAATCATGCCACAGATTCTTGATCAAATCCACCAAACTGTGGGAAATAGCAGAACGTATGTTTTCAAAAACGAGAAGAATCCTGAATTCGGTCTTTGTATGTCACAGGTATATGAGGTTGTATCCGACGGAGTTGAACCACAAATAGATAACCCGGATCTGCAGAATCTGTCGTATAGCGAAGGGGCACCTACAATGCTCCCTATTTTAGAGGCAAGACAGCACTTTGCACACGTAGTTGAGGAACTTGACGAACCGGAAAGAACGATTCTTGCTGGTCAGGGTATTCTTTCAATACTTATCATTCCAATTTTTTCAGGAAAAGAACTCTGGGGTTTCATCGGATTTGATGATTGCGTGGAGACACGTAAGTGGCACGAAGACGACATTGATCTTCTAGAAGTAATTGCTGATGGTATAGGAGAATCTATTTTTCACCGGAAAGCAGAAAATGATCTAAAAGAAAGTGAAGAGAGGTTCAAAGCACTCCACAACGCTTCTTTTGGTGGCATTGCCATTCATGATAAAGGAGTGATCATTGACTGCAACCAAGGACTTTCCGAAATTACCGGATACTCTATCGAAGAATTAACTGGAATGGATGGACTGTTGCTTATTGCCGAAGATTCCAGAGATGAGGTTATGGATAATATCCTTGCAGGTTATGACGAACCCTATGAAGTAATGGGACAGCGCAATGATGGTACAGAGTACCCTCTCAGACTGCAAGCAAAGAATATACCGTATAAAGGAAAGCAGGTAAGGGTTGTTGAATTCAGGGACATAACCGAACAGAAACAATCAGAACAAACACTTAGGGAAAATGAAGAAAAACAGAGCGCAATGATTGCTAACATATCCGATGTAATCGCCATAATCGATAAGGATGGAATCAATAGATACAAAAGTCCCAATGTTGAAAAATGGTTCGGATGGAAACCACAAGACATAGTTGGGGTTCCTACATGGGAAAATATCCATCCTGATGACCTGGACTATACGCAGGAGATCTTTGCCACTGTTTTTGAAGGCCCAGGTGCCACAGTAAATGCAGAATCCCGATACCGTTGCAAAGATGGTAGTTACAAATGGATAGAATTCACAGCCATTAACCTCTTGCACGAGCCTGCTATCAATGGAGTGATGTTGAATTACCATGACATCACTGAACGAAAACTAGCTGAAAATGCCCTGCAGGATAGTGAAAGCAAATTCCGGAATTACATTGAAAATGCACCCTATGCCATCTTTGTAGCTGATGAAGACTGGAAATACCTGGAAGTTAACAAGACTGCCTCGACACTCACCGGGTATTCGGAAGAGGAATTACTGACAATGACGAGCTTTGACCTTGTAGCTCCGGAATCCCAGCGCAAAGCATATCAGGGTAATTATGAGGTGAAAAATACTGGCTTTACTACAGTTGAACTGCTTTCCGTTCATAAAGACAAAACTTCCTACTGGATGAGGATGGACGCTGCCAAACTTTCAGAAAATCGCTATATTGTGTTTGCAAGTGATATTTCTGAAAGGAAAAAAGCAGAATACTCTTTAATTGAAGGTAAGATGCTGGCAGAAGAAAATAACCGTATCAAATCAGAGTTCCTTGCTAACATGAGCCATGAATTGCGCACCCCCCTTACAGCCATAATAGGCTTTTCAGACATATTAAGTGCTGAAATGTTCGGTGAGCTGAATGAAAAACAAACCTCACATGTTAACCACATAAATAAAAGTGGCAGGCATCTTCTTGAAGTTATAAGTGATGTTCTTGACCTGTCAAAGGTAGAAGCTGGCAAGATGGAACTTGATTGCGAGAATTTCTTAATTCCCGATCTATTGGATGAAATCCAGGCATTTATGTATCCAATGGCAGGCAAGAAGAATATTGACCTTAAAATGATAAACGAGACTAAGGATGTTGAGATATTTGCAGACAGATTGAAGTTCAAACAGATAATGTTCAACCTGCTCAGTAATGCTATTAAATTTACCCCTGATAATGGCAGAATATCAGTCCTTGCTACCAATACAGAAAATGAGATTCAGGTATCGGTGTCAGATACTGGTATTGGAATTCCCCTGCATCTTCAGCAAGACATATTCAATCCTTTTATACAGGTAGATTCATCAAACAAAAGAAGATACGGTGGCACGGGTCTGGGACTGGCTCTTGTAAAACAATTTGTTGAATTACATAATGGAAATATATGGCTTGAAAGTGAAGAAGGAAAAGGAAGTACTTTTTCATTTACCATTAGGAATCAAACTGCTGAGTAGGTAATGAGTAGTTAGATAAGTTGCTTTGAATAGTATCCAAAAATTAAACTTATCTCCTGATAAGTTCAAGATTCTGCTTAAAAAGAGTTGAATAAATCTTAAGCTGTCTGAGTTCTTCTGATTTATTTTCAAGTTTATGAGTCAATTCAAGTATATTTTCTTCAAGGCTTTTGATATATGTCAATTGCTGCTCGATCCTTGAATCCTTTGTCATCATGTTAAGATGTTGTCTCTGGATCGTTACGTGCTTGCCAATATCTTCTTCAGTCTTTCGCATTAGTTCTGAAAGTTCATTTTGCCGAACTTCAACTTCCCCCTCCCTTGTGGAGAGGGTTTCGTTAAGATGCTTAACATATTCCCTTCTGCGTTCTATTTTTTCATTTTCAATATCTATATCCATTTCGTGGGATGCTATCTCATCCTTTTGCGCAGCAATATCCCTGGCCTTTCTATCCAGTCTTGTTTTAGTTATTTCAAGTCTTCTTTGCCTTTTATTGATTGATAATTCTTCTTCGTACATTGAGCGCAAAATTCTGTAGTTCTCGGATTTTCTTTTCTGAATGGACTCCTGGTCAAGTTCATACTTTTTCAGACAGGATTCAAGTTCCGATGCTTTTTGGGAGAAGAACTCTTTTTTTTGGGTATATTCCTTCTTTGCCAGCTTCAGTTCATCATTTTTAGCTACGAGCTTCTCATATTCCTGTGCAATTAGCTTCTTGGCTTCACGAATCTTTTTGGAATCTTCGATAAGTAAGGATTCATCAACTTTGATCTGCTCTTTCTTTAAAGCGATTTCAGCACGCTTTCTTTCCACTTCATCAAGTTGGCTAAAATATGTGGACTTGATCTCTTCCAGGTTCTGGAGTTGATTCTGATAAAAAAGTTCCTCACTCATATTTGTGTTTCATCCGTTATCATTTTGCTGAAGTTTTGAAAGGCATTGCACTTTTAACACCATTGCATCTTTCAGTAGAAGACAAAATGGTTTCACTATACATACTGACCTGAATAAGAATATTTATGTAGACATATAAAAGAAGCATGTTCATATTTTTCAAATATATACACAAATATGCGTTCATTGCACGTAATTGTGTACATAAAGAAAAAAAATCAAAAAAAGAATACCTGAAGTATAGCTAATTGATTATTGACTTATCATTGAACGAACTGTGCCAATAAAATGATCAGCTTAATGTTATGTAAGCTATAGGTTTCTCAGAAGGAATGTGTATCAATATCATATTGGTCGTACTGAGTGAAGTCTCCTCGGCCTCAGGATCAGTTACATCTATCGGATTCCCGTTTATGGCGAAAATACCGGAATTGATATCGATTTCCATTTTATCACCAACGGTCATGATCTCACTATTTTCAGTAATTGGAGAATAGACCTGCGTCTGTCCATCTGAAGAGAGGATCAATCTTACGTTAGCAAGATCCATATCATCACCACTCTGATGTTCAAGCAAATACTTCCCGTCATCAATTTTTGATGCCCGAAGTGACAATTGAGGAAATGAGTCTTGTATTTTGGAATCCGAAGACTGATCATTTATTTCTTCAGCTACTTCATCTTCAATGGCAACAGATTCCATCTGATCCGTTTCTGGCAAGGTATTCTCTGTCATCCCGTCATCTTCATTGATTAAACCAGTGTCATCAGATTCTATCTGATCCGCTTCTGGCAAGATATCTTCTATCGTCTCATTGTCTAAACCAGTATCAGAAGCGCATCCTGAAGCCAAAACTACTAAACCGATCAAAAAGATTACTATAGCTAACGAAATATTACTTTTCAATTATATCCCACCACTCAATAGGTAATCTTTTTTGTATAATATTTAACTCTTATTGTGAGTATTTACCTTGCAACCATAACTTGATCCTGATAGAGGATTTTCAGATGTATAAAGCCATGTCAGACAAACCAGAAAACACCAATAGAGTATGGGAAGAGATAAACGGACAAAATAAGTCGATTGATATAGCCCATACCTGAGATATTATGTCATTCCAAAATCTTCTTAATCAAAAGCACAACAGCACCTATTACAACTACGATAAAAACGAGATACATCAGACTAATCAGCAGCCGTATTGCAATAGCAAACAGAGCAAGCACGCCGTTTAGAATAGCAATCAATATTAAGATTACTAAAGCTATGATGAGAATATCTTTAAGATCCACAACAATCCTATCCATACATAATATAAAAATCAATCATTCTAAAGCAAGCACAGTGGGAGATGCATGCAAGATTAGAAAACCGCACCCTGTTATGAGATTAAGAAGGAGCAATGTGCCAGCTATCCCTATTTCCTACCTCTCATCACCAACTTCTTTAAATCAGAAATCCTGTCAGCAACAATCTTGGGAACATTTGCTTCCAATTCATAAGAAACAAGCATAGGAATTATCGGAATGGCAACCTTTAGTTTCTGATTGACACCCGCAGGAGAATACAATTCATAGAGCACTTCATCAATCTTCTTTTTCATTCCTGGAATCTCATATTTGATTTCTTCCAGGTTTTG
This sequence comes from Methanolobus sp. UBA32, assembly GCA_002507205.1. Lineage (GTDB taxonomy): Archaea > Halobacteriota > Methanosarcinia > Methanosarcinales > Methanosarcinaceae > Methanolobus. Next base: position 38,066 of record DAZF01000053.1, read on the forward strand.
TCGGATTGTATCAAGATATTCCTGCGGATTCTGTAATTCATCAACTGATTCCATCAATATATCAACTGCTTTTTGTGTTTGATTAATACTTGATGCATTAGCTTTTGCTACATCATATATTGCATCCAGTTTTTCATTTGTCTCAATGCTTGATGATCCAAATTCAACCACACCTAAAATGTCTCGAATAATGCTCAATTTCTTATTCAAATCAACTTCAGAATCAAGTTTAGCCACATCAAGTAATAAGTAATGATATTCAGGGTTTTTGCGAATTTTGTTCTTTACAATAAATGCTATACTTTCAACAGTGTTCAGATTTGTTTCAGCATCTGCTGCCTCATTCAGTCTTTGCGATTCCTTATATAACTCACATGCAGCTTCTGAATCAACTGTGCCCTTTGCCCCCCTACAAGCAGCCTCAGCTTTTTCTTTGATATCCTCTATTATTTCTTTTATAGTAGTCCTAAAAGACGGTCTAGCCTTCTTATATATACCATAAATAAAAGGTGTTTTATCTTTAGTCTCATCCATCAATTGATCTACATGGTCACAAATAGAAGAACAACGTTTGAGTAATTCCTGATATTCAATATCAATTTGATTAGCTTGCTCAATAGTTTCAAGAACTTCTGCAAGTTGCTCAACGATATCTAGAAGCTTTTTCTTATGAATCGAATTACCAACTTCATTTTTTGCAGCTGCAATATAAGTTTTAATTTTATTTCCTGAAGACGGCGCATTAAAAAGTACTGCATCAAAAGAGCGATAAAAAAGATGACAAAATCTTACAGAACAAGACTTATTGCTTCCTTTTGAAGCTTTTTCAAAATATTGAATTGCCTCTCCCAATTGAACTTTTGAATCAATTTCTGTATCTGATTCAGAAGCCTTGTAAATACAAATTTTACCTAAACAATAGTTTGCATTCATTTTAACATATAAATTTTTGTCATTTCTCAACCCAGACAAATCATCTATTGCAACAGATTTATATTCAGCAGGAATTGCAGAAACAGCACAAAGGAGAGTATTTGAAATTCGATCCCTAACATCAGAATTATTATTTATTAATTTAATCAAATCATCCCAAGCAGAGCTTTTGTACTCATCTGGGATAAAAGAAAAAACAGAGCTCAGTGAATCAGCCGCAATCTGCCTAATAACTAGCTGCTTATCGCTTGTAAGTTTAATGATATCAGACCATACAGTTGATTTATAGTTTTCAGGAATAGATGAAAATGCATAGCTAAGAGAATAAATTGCATCCATTCGAACAGATGAACTTTTATCAAGGGCTAAGTAACGCAAATTATTCAATGCAGTAAGTTTGTACTTTTCAGGAATAAGGCAAAATGCCGAACCGATTGAAGAAACGGCATTAAATCTAACTATCGAATCATCATCAACTGCGAGTCTAATTAATTTATTCCAAGCAGAGAATTTGTATTCTGGAGGAATAGATGAAAATAATGAGGAAATGACTTCGGCTGTGTTTTGTCTAACAAGTTCTTTCTTGTCTCTTGTTAATCTAGATAAGACAGTCAATACATCAAATTTGTGTTCTGCAGGAACAACTGGAAATACAGAAACGAGAACATAGGAAACATACATTCGGACATATGGATCCTCATGAATAGCCAATTTATGTATATCAAACCAAGCAAAAGATTTGTTTTTTGAAGACAAGGACGAAAAAGAACAAACTAAAACATGAATAACGGATTTCCTTACTAGAAAGTCCTCATCACCTATTAATTTAACTAAGTCAGACCAAGCACTTAATTTATCAGGCAAAGATTCAAAATTGTCAGAAAAATGATTTATTGATTTTAATCTATTCCTTACATCATCACTTATACTAAGTTTATGAATCTCATCTTGATCAATTAGCATCTCCTCCCAAAATATGCCATTGCACTATAAATAAAATCCTTTTCACATTGGAGTAAAAACTATTTCATTGCTAAAAATCGAAATAATTTACTGATAATTCAGAGACTACCCCTTAACTAGAAAAATTTCAAAAAAATATATCGACGCTGAGGGGGAGCCCTGCAACGGGGGTCCAAAGCCTCACCTTTTCACAATACTACAGTAATG
>DAZF01000031.1 GCA_002507205.1 Methanolobus sp. UBA32
GGAAAAACAGTACTGCGCATCGGACGTTTCGAACCAAGTACAAAAATCTGTAATGTCTGTGGATTCCATAACGGAAAATTAACATTAGCAGACAGGGAATGGAAATGTCCTGAATGCAAAACCAATCACGACAGGGATCTTAATGCTGCTATTAATATCAAAAAGTTTGCTTTAGATAAGCAGAACTTAATAGGAATTTAGCACCGTAGGGACTACGGGAAGAGCTTGTGGACTTACTGACAGTGGTCAGGAGAATGAAGCAGGAAGCCACCCTATTCATGGGTGGTAGTTCACCTTCCTAGTTCTGCGTGAGCCTTTGCGAGGTGCCCTGCAGCTTGTGCCCCTATCAATGATATTTCACCTGCAAGTACAGCAGATGCGATTATCTCGGCAAGCTTTTTTGAATTGGAACCTGGCGGGTTTCCGGAGCCTTTTACATCCAGCAATCTCAGACAGTCACTCTGCGGACCCAGATTCGTGCCGCCACCAACGGTACCTATGGCCATTGCAGGAAGAGTGACAGAACAATAGAGCCCACCATAACGGGTCAGTTCCATTGTAGTTATTGCACTGCTACCTTCAACAACATGAGCAGGATCCTGACCACAGGCAAGATACATTGCAGCTATGATGTTTGCAGCATGTGCATTATATCCAAGAGAGCCTGCCCTTGCAGAACCAAGTAGATTCTTACGATAATTCACTTCAACCATTGTCTCAGGTTTGCACTTGAGACGTTCCTCTACAAGTTCTGCAGGTATCGTTACATCTGCAACGACTGTTTTGCCCCTACCAAGAATGTTATTAATGGCCGCCGGCTTCTTATCAATACACATATTGCCGGAAAGAGAGACGGGAATTGCACCGAATTCATCCTTTATAAGACTTAGGACAGCATCCGTGGCAATAGTCACCATGTTCATTCCCATGGCATCTTTTGTATCATAGGAAAAGCGAACATAAACGGTATTACCCGTAACAAATGCCTGGACATCCACAAGCTCACCAAAACGTGTGGTTTCAGATGCTTTGGCTTTCATGCGGGAGAGAACATCAGGATCCTGCAACCAGTCTGCAAACTCTTTAGACCTTATCACATTTACCAGTCTGAAGACAGGAGCCCTGGTCATAAGATCACGGAATATGCGAACATTTGCACCACCGGATTTTGTAATAACGGAACATCCCCTATTTACACTGGCAACAAGAGCACCTTCTGTTGTAGCCAGAGGTATCTGGAACGTGCCTTCTGCAAATTCACCGTTAACTTTCAACGGGGAAGCTATCCCAAGAGGGATCTGGATGGCTCCGATCATATTTTCTATATTTCGTTTGCTTGCATCTTCGACATCAATTGAGAAATTCTGTATATGATCGAAATTGAATCCTGATGTTTCCTCAAGAGCATATCTCCTTATCATTACAGCAGTCTTTTTATCCGTCAGACTATCCAGTTTGTGAAAAGAAATCTTACCGGAGATAACATCCTCCAGCAATTCTTGTTTATCCCTGTTCAAATCCATTCTTGATTTCATAATAATCTTCCGTGAATAAAACAAACAGCATCCTGTATCTTTTTTATAAGTATGGACTTGGTTGCAATAATACAAATAGTTCACGCCTAATTGCTTTTTTCCCCTTGAATAAAGTGAATAATGCAGGCGAATAAAATTAAATACGTGCTTTTTTATATTATGATGGCATAATAAACTGTATTCAAAAAAGTACTCATGATAATCATTATATGCTTTTTAGCGAAAGTATATATTAAAATCTTACATTCAAGAAGTTTGGGAACATAATTTTAGATATATAGACATTAAGAGGTGGATTTAATATGACAGATGCTGACCCATCAAAGAGAGTGAATTCCGGAATCGCCGGACTGGATGAGATGTTACGTGGAGGATTCTTCGAAGGAACTGCAAATGTCGTATCAGGAAAGTCTGGTACAGGTAAAACAATATTTGGAACACAGTTCATCGTTGAGGGAGCAAAGAAAGGCGAGAAAGTAATGTGTATCATCACATCAGAGGAATCAAAATCCATTGTTAAAGAGATGAAAACTTCCTTTAACTGGAACCTTGAGGAATATGTAGATCAGGGCCTTCTTACCTTTGTTGACATCACTGATCCAAGCCTGCGTCTTCAGAAAAGCGTTGAGATAGCACCATCAGAGCTGATCAAAAGTTTTAAGAAGCTGGTTGAAAGTAAAATCGAGGACATACAGCCAACACGTATCTTTATAGACTCAATTGAGGCACTTTTCCTTGCCATTGAATCAAACTACAAATTGAGAACACTCATAGATGATGTTTTCGGCGTGTTCCGCAAGCACAATGTGACTTCTGTAATTACAGTAGGAGCAATGTTCGGACTTGACGAAATGGTGGAATATGGCGCAGATTCAGTAATCAAACTTGACCGTATAATTACCGGAAACAACCTTCAGCGTTCAATTTACGTAATGAAGATGAGAGGATCCGGCACTATCAACGAAGTTCGTGTACTTAATATTTCAGACAATGGCATGTCAGTACTCGCACAATCGCCATATCTGGAATAATAGTGGCAATGTGTGCCACTCTTTTTTAATTTTCCTTTCAAAGATCAGTCTTAATACAAGTACCAATCATTGTCATTGGTTTTTCCATCATCAGCGCAAACTGCCTTTTGTACATCTTTTCCGATAATGGATGTGATTGAATTTGAAAAATCCTGAAGATAACTTGCCTGGTTGAGGCTTCCGTAGATGAACTTCTTCCCCGGTTGAACATGCTCATTAACAGTTTCTTCTTTCGGAACTATTATTACATCAACACCAGACATTTCAACTGCAAGCTCCATAGCCTTCCTGAAATCACCTATACAATAAGCAATACGATGCTTATAGTTATCACGCGTCTTTTCAAGATATTGTGATAACCTCTGGCTTTCCATTTTAATGAAATCCCTTTTGATTTTTGCCACATTGCATTTTCCAAGCATGAATTGATAATCCATGAAAGGATATTCCGTATCAAGTTCCCGGGGAGTGATACCGCATGTCCCGAAAACAACAATATGCACATCATCAGGCTCAAGCATTTCAAAGATCACTTTATCGAATATTTTATGTGAAGGACTTTCATGATATGGCTTTTTCTTTGCACAGGGAACGAATATGCAGAAATCCCTGACAGGCGGTTCATATTCAGAAAGTACCCACTCATTTGCACGTATCATATCAGGATGGTATATGATCTCATCTGTATCAAGCGGGAGACTTGAGCGTTCATCTTCGGGTATTATTGTCAAGGAAGATAGAATTCTGGCAAACTATATATATAATTGACGCAATCTTTAATCGGTTTTGTGCAAATTGTACAATCCTAATCAGTCAAACTAATTTTGAAAGATGTGAGGAAATAATATGGCAAGTTCCATCCCTGAAATGCTAAGAGCCGAATGTAAATGTGAGGATATGGCAAAATGTATACTCGGCCTAAAGGAGCTTGACATCAATACATACAAGACACTGCTTGAGAATGGGCCCATGACAGCAGAGAAACTCGGAGAGTTACTGGGTCGCGAGAGAAGTACAGCATATCGCTCATTACAAAATCTCATTTCCGCAGGCCTGGTATACAGGGAAACAAAGTCGATTTCCATCGGTGGATACTATTATGAATACGTTGCCATTGAACCTTCCATGGTCAAAGGAATGATAAAAAAGACCATTGATCAATGGTATCAGAAAATGAATGATCTTATCGAAAACTTTGATAAGGAACTTCTGGCTTAGAATTTATCAGTGTTTTGTTACATCAACAGGGATTCTGAAAGTAAAGTTACTGCCTTTTCCTAATTCACTATCAACTGACATCTCGCCACCGTGCATTTCAACGAACCTTTTTGCAAGCGATAGTCCAAGACCCGTACCATCATATTGCCTAGAAATAGTGGAATCGATCTGCTGGAAAGGAAGGAATAGTTTAGCAATATCTACAGATGAGATACCGATACCCGTATCTATGACCGAGATCACGGCTATATTATCTTTTTGACATGCTTTTAACAGAACATGCCCACCATCCGGAGTGAACTTCACCGCATTACTGACAAGATTGAACAATATTTGTTTGAAACGAACCTTGTCAGCGTTTATCAATAATTTATCAGGAACAATGGACATCTCAAGTTCTATACTCTTTTTCCTTGCAAGCGGGGAAACAATATTCAGCACAGTCATGAATATCTCATTAACATAAAATTCCTCGTAGTGTAATTCCATTTTTCCGGATTCAACTTTAGAGATATCAAGAATATCATTTATCAGCTTCAGAAGATGCTTTCCACTTTGAGAAATATGACCTATAGACCTTTTCTGCTGTGAATTAAGCACTCCAAAAGCATCGTCAAGCAAAAGATCGGAATACCCTATTACAGCATTTAGAGGTGTACGAAGTTCATGGCTCATGGTTGCAAGAAACTCACTCTTGGTTCTGTTTGCTTCCTCAGCAGTTATCTTTGAAGTGATTATAGCCTCTTCTGCTTCTTTTCTTTCAGAGATGTCCTGGAAATTCTCCAGAATGTATTGCTGACCTTCGATAAAGATCTTCTTTGCATTCTTTAATATAGGAGTCTTACTGCCATCTTTGCATTTGATGGCGGTATCCATTCCCTGAAATCCCTCAAGACCATCGATCCATATAGGGCATTTTTTTGATAATGAACCTTTGGGACAAACAATGTCGCATAACTGACCTAAAAGCTCTTCTTTCCTGTAACCGGTAATCTCACATGTACGCTGGTTCACATCCTCGATAACATAATCTGTTCCGATGATTATCGTCCCACCCGGCATATTCTCATACAAGACCTGGAAACGCTCCTCACTTTCCTTTAAAGTCTTTTCAGCCCTTTTACGTTCAGTGATATCATCCATATAGAGAATGATCTTCTTTTCATCTTCCAAATTCAAATATGCAGTAGATATAAGGAAATCATGATTTGAAACAACACCATTCTGGAGGATTCCCATGCTCCCTTCTATCTTGTGATAATCCTCACCCGTTCTGAAAGTCTCAGCGACGATAGTACGGATGAAGCATACTGCACATTCGGAAGTGTTGCCACATCCTTCACCCCTGAATGAATTGACACATGAGAAAATATCCCCTCCTGCTAATCCAAGAAGGTCACCAGGGTCTTTTCCTATGATCTCAAGTCCAATTACATTGATCATTTCCACCCGGAAATGATTATTAATTATCATCATAAGCACAGGAGCCTGATCAAAGGCTACATTTACCAGTTTTTTTTGTTCTTCCAGTTTATGCTCCATGCTTTCAAATTCACCGACAGCCGTCCCTTCATGCAAACCACCTTCATCAGGTGCCATGCAGACAATGAAATCAAGTTCATTTTTCTCAAAAGGTTCCTTGAGATACCAGGAGTTACTGAACCGGGCCATGCTATCAAATAATGCCTTGCTGCAATTTTCAACTACAAAAATAACAGGACTATCTGCCAGCAAATCATACCGATCATTGAAGACCGTATCAAACTCTGCTTCATCATATGAATAAAAAATGATATCTGTTTTTTTGATGGACGAGTTATCAAAATTACCCTGACCGGAAACTAATATCGAAGAGAATGGATACCCCATTCCTTTAAGTTTGGATCCAAGCTTAGAATCCTTTTTCTTATTAGAATCGAGCAATAGTAATCTTTGCATATATTCCATTCCAACCAGTCAATGAACAAGTCTATATAATCAGCAAGTATCCACATACGACCATACATACACGAATATTTATGCCTGTTATAATGTCACTTTTGTTATAATGTTACTTATATAAAAGAATACTGCTTTGTTATTATTATACGATTGGACTAATTTGCAATGGACTCTTTTCACCTATGAAAATGAGGTATGAGCATAGGCCCTATCTAAGGGAGAAAGAAATAAAAAATAGCTTAAATAAATAACATCCGGAGCCTGTATAACAGACTCCCTGCTACTTTTATAATTTAATTACAACCAATTGTATTACAACCGCTTGTTTACAAAACAAAGTTGAGATACTTTACTTTTAGCATTCATCAGACACTTATTTTCCTGAACAGGTATGAACCCAGTATTACCATCAATATCGTAAATCCTGAAAGAACTACAAAACTTATGCCCGGGTCTATCTGGGAACTGCCAAGAAGACCATACCTGATACCTTCAACTCCGTATGTAAGAGGGTCCATTAGTGTAAGGTACCTAGCCCATCCCGGCAGGCTATCAATAGGAAACAGGGCACCTGACAAACCGAATATCGGGAAGATAACGAAGTTCATTATGAGCTGGAAACCATGCATATCCTCCATTCTAGAAGCAATGGCAATCCCAAATGCTGTAAAGGAAATTCCAATGAGTAGCATGAAAATAACAGCTATTCCAAATCCCGAAATGCTGCTGATGTCAAGACCCATGAATAATGACAGGACCAATATTATGAATCCCTGTATAACAGCAGTTGTAGCGCCTCCGAAGGTTTGCCCAAGCATGATCTCAAGTCTGGATACCGGAGCTACCAGTGTCTCTTTCAGGAATCCGAACTGTTTGTCCCATATGATCTGTATGCCTGCAAACACTGAAGTGAAAAGAACACTCATGGAAATAATTCCAGGCATTATGAAACCAATGTATCCCTGTTCCATACCCGGAATGGCAACTACGGAATTCAGGCCAAATCCAAGTACGAGCAGAAGGAACATTGGCATACCCAGACTGCCTACCATTCTGCTTTTTGAACGAAGATAACGTTTCACATTCCTTAACCAGATCGTGTAAACTATATCCATCTGATCATCTCCTTACCCTTTGCATCATGCGCATCTTGTCTTTGGTACTGGCTTCCTCTTCCCTGATAGTCCTGCCTGTAAAATGCAGGAACACGTCTTCAAGAGTTGGTTTATGAATTGACAGAGAATCAATGAGAATACCCTTTCCAGATGCCATGTTGACGATTTGTGCAACGTGCTTTTCCGCATTTTGCAAGCCAATAGTGATAGATGAATCATGAAGTTCGATATTCTTAATAGCAGGCAGGGATTTTATAGCAGAATACAGATTATCCCGCTCAGAAGAGACTATAGTGATAACATCACCACCAATATCATTTTTGAGTTTTTCAGAAGTATCCATCGCTATTATCTGGCCCTTGTCTATTATGGCTATCCTGTGGCAGAGTTTGTCTGCTTCTTCCATATAATGTGTGGTGAGGATTATTGTGATACCTTTTTCCTGATTCAGTTTCGATATGTAATCCCACAGATGATTCCTTGTCTGCGGATCAAGTCCAAGGGTAGGCTCATCCAGGAACAGCACTTTAGGCTCATGTAACAAACCCCTTGCAATCTCCAGACGGCGCCTCATACCACCTGAATATGTTTTCACAAGATTGTCTTTTTTATCATCCAGCTCTACCAGCTTCAGAAGCTCTGCTATCTTTTTTTGCCTTGTGGTTTTAGGGATACGATAAAGTCTTCCATGAAAATCCATGTTCTCATAGGCTGTGAGTTCCTCGTCCAGACTCTGGTCCTGGAAGACTATGCCTATGGATTTACGTACATCATCTTCATTTGTCCGGATGTCAAATCCATTGACAGATGCCTTTCCGGATGTTGGTTTGAGCATTGTCGAAAGCATTGACATGGTTGTTGTCTTCCCGGCTCCGTTGGGACCAAGCAGACCGAATACCTCGCCGCTCTTTATTTCGAACGAGAGATCGTTCACGGCAGTAAAATCACCGAATCTCTTAACTAGATTCTCAACTGTAATTGCATACATTTTTCATACACCGATGCCTTCGAATATTATATCGATCTTTGTGGATATATCTCTGGAAAAAGAGTAGTCCGTATCAGAATGGAGCCAGATCATAAGTGAGTGAAAATAAATGGCATAGAGGGATTCCGATGCTATTTTCATGTCGATTCCCTTCTTGATTTCCCCCTTATCCACACCTTCAGTTAGAAAACCAGAGAGCATACTGATAAAACGCTCTTGCTTTTGATGCCTCTGTTTTTTCTCAGTTGGCCGCTGATCAGAGCCCATAACCAATCGTTTGTGCTCAAAGAATAATAATTTCAGAAGCTCCTTGTCCTTTTCATAGTTCTCTGCAACCAGAACAAGGAAATTCTTTATTTTCTCCTTTGCAGGAGCATTTAATGACATTTGATTTTCCATTATGGTGAAGATAAATTCTTCTTTCTGCTCTCTGAAATAACACAAAAGTGACTCTTTTGTAGGAAAATAATTAAAGAATGTGCCTTTAGCTATGCCAGCTTCTTTAGTGATCTCATCAACTGTGGTATTTTCAAAACCTTTCTCCTTGAACAATTTACCGGATACTTCAAAGATACGAGTTCTTGTATCCTGTTTCTTTTTTTCTCTCAGGGACATACTACCTCATTTGTGGCACATAATAAATATGACCACGGTCATAAATGACCAGAGTCATACTTAAGTTTTTTGAACCACAGCCCCTTAAGAAAAAATAAAAGACCGAATGTAAACAATAAAATATCATACAACCACATTATTATACAACAGTATCAAATCCAGAATGTAAGTTCTGAAAGAAAGGAGATAAGAGAATGGAAGGACACCCACTGAGCATAATACAGGAAAAGGACAGTGAATTTTTCAATGTCATAGAAGGAGCACTCGAGAATGCACTTTCTGAAGGCAGCATTCCGTTGAAATACAAATTACTCATAGCCATGGCACTTGATGCAGACCATGGAGCAGTCGATGGTGTAAAAGTACTTGCCATGCAGGCAATGGCTGAAGGAGCAACAAAGGAAGAAATCATGGAAGCAGTACGCATAGCAAACTACATCGGAGGCATAGGAAGTGTTTATACTGCAGCTAATGCCCTGAGAGAGATATTATAAGCGGCCACATAATTAGAAAACTGTGGCACCAACAATGATTAGCTGAATATGAGTTTAATAACATTGGACAACTGCAATGCCCCTGCAAACCATCTACCCTGATGTAACAATTGAAGAATCCGGATTGCTACACAAAATTAACGGAGTCAGCACATCCATAGCAGCTTTTGTGGGATACACGCCAAAAGGTATTTTCAATAAAGCTGTCAGAATATTCAGTTTCATAGAATATGAAAACTTATTCGGCGGGTTACATCAGGATAGCCTGCTAAGTTATGCCATATGGCAATTCTTCCAGAATGGAGGCAGGGATGCATATGTAGTACGAGTAGCGGGCAGGCCGGAAAAAAGTAGAATATATATTCCAAAGCGGAGACAATTTAGCCCCCGTAGCAGGCTTTCTGCCGGAATCAGGGTCAATGAATATACTCTGTCCGATACAGCAGATATTATTCCAAATGCACCAGACCTGATAGGTACATATGCAGACAAGACCGGAATATATGCTTTGCAGGATGTTGATAGTTTCAACCTGCTGGTCATCCCCGATACAACAAGATTACCCCATGATTCCGGAAAAAAGAGTGTTATTGAAGCAGCAATTCGTTTTTGTGAAGAATACAAGGCAATGTACCTGATAGACCCTGATCCTGAAAAGGATGCCAGTAGCATAATCAACTGGGCATCAGCAATACGAAGCAGAAATGCAGCCCTCTATTTTCCGCAAATTGGAATTGCAGATCCTCTTAATGGCTCAAGTCTCACCCACAAGCCCCCCTCCGGTGCAATTGCCGGAGTCTTTGCAAGAACAGACGAACGATTCGGAGTATGGAAGGCTGCAGCAGGAACAAGGGCACTGCTAAATGGTGCTTCCGGGCTGGCATATCAAATAAGAGACCGGGAGAAGGAGATGCTGACTCAGGCATTCATTAACTGCCTTCAAACCTTCCAGGGAAATGATGTCATGATATGGGGAGCAAGGACTCTGACAGAAAATAATGGCCAGGACCAGGAATGGAAATATATTTCTGTACGCCGGCTGACCCTCTTCGTCGAGGAGAGCATTGACAGAGGGACTGAATGGGCGACCTTCGAATCCAATGATGCTACTCTATGGAACAGGCTACTTATTGACATTGAAACATTCATGTATGAACTTTTCCTTAAAGGAGCTTTTCAGGGAGCAAATAAGAAAGATGCCTATTTTGTGAAATGTGATTCAGAAACTACAACTCCAAATGACATCATTGACGGTTCCCTCAATATCCTTGTAGGCTTCGCCCCGCTTAAACCCGCCGAGTTCACAATCATACGGATCAAAAAGAACATAACAGTATGACAGTTTATAATCGAATAAAAAAACGAATACAACGAGAAACATAAAAGGTAAGAAAAATAGGTAAAAGTTCTACTTAGTAGAAATTTCCTTAGTCAATCTTACCCCCCATTTTACAGGCTTTTCTGCAATCATTTGGGAATTCTCCATTTTTACTAATTCTTCTGCATTGAAAACTGTTGATACATATCGAGAAAGAAGAAGAACCTGATAAAATTCAGGAATTCAATATCATGATGGAATAATTGAGATAAACAGCAAAAGACACCCAGAGAATGTAGGGTATAAGAAGCATTCCGGCAGGTCTTGATATTTTGTAGAACAGCACAATATTCACTACAATAACAATCCATAAGACAAGGATTTCAATAAAACCCATAAAGGGAGAACGCAACCCAAAGAACAAAGCTGACCAGAGGATGTTTAAAAACAGCTGGACTGCAAATACTTTTACTGCTATTGTTATTCCAGAAGATTGCAAGCCTTTGATCCATATTAAATAAAGAGCAATACCCATTAGAAGGTAAAGAAGCGGCCATACCACTGAAAAAAGCCAGCCTGGAGGAACGAAGGCTGGTTTTGCAAGTGATGCATACCATGTTGGAATGGAACTGTAAGTGAATAGTCCCCCAACTATGCCAGCTAGCTGACATAAGGCAATTGAAATTATCAGTTTTTTCCAGTCAATTAGTTCCCAGTTCACCTTTATGCACTCCCTTATTACATATCATATTGAATAATAGTTATATGTTCCCATCATACACCACAAATGACAATCTGAGTGAAAAGAGACACCAACCACGCGTATGAAAAAGTAATATAAAATCATACACGTCGCATGAACATGATTACCTGATGTATGACCAGATAGTATTACAACTCATAAAGCACCATAGGGATGTACTAAAGGGCATACAACACAATGATGCACATATTATCAATGATACAAAAGAAAGAGCAACATGACACTTGAAACAGCTTTTAATGATCATATTCTGAATAGACACCTATGAATTCAGCCATGAAAGTGACAAATATGGAAGACATATATATCCAGAGAAAAATGACAAGTATCGAACCTATAGTTCCGTAGACAGTAGTTATATTACTGTAAGCAAGGTAAATTCCTATCAGATATTTTCCTACCGTAAGCAGGCTAACTGTTAATAATGAACCTGTAAAAACATATTTTAAATCGATGTTTGCTTCCGGAAGCACTCTGAAAAGGTATATGAAAAGAACGATCAGGGTTGCAAAATTTATCCAAAAGCTAGCATATTTCACAACACCGGTTGAAATGGAAAGAACTGATTCCAGATTATCGGAAACAACAAAGAATACCAGTTCAAAAACAGTACTTATTGCCACAAGCATTCCAAAAGCCAGAGCTGCAACAAGAGCTGAGACCCTTTTGCGGACAAATTGATGTAACCAGCTCCTGTTAGAAATTCTCAAACCCCACATTTTATTTATCATCTTCTGGAGCTGAAGGAAAATGTTACCTGCACTCCAAAGATATACCAGGAAACTTAAAATTATGCCAAGGCCTGGGGAACTGCTTATAGAAAGCTGTGTAAAAAGCATATTCAAAGCCTGTATGGAAAGATCATCAGCAAGCAGGGATACATCCGTAATAATGGCAGCCTCGATAATCTGCTGTTTCAGGAAGATACTACCTATGAACAGAGCAAAGAGAAGAAGAGCGGGCAGACCTATTATTGCATGGAAAGAAAGAGCCGCACTATTTGTGATACCATCATCTTCCACCCACTTATCCAGAGTTTTTCTGAAAAGGCCTACATATCCAGATACCATTGACTAAAATTATTATCCAATAGAATATAGTTGTTATCAGCCATAATCATCCTGAATATTAACCTTAAATAGTATGGTTAAGAAATGGTAGAAGTAATGAACCACTCAAGCAAGATGCCACAGGCACTCCTGATACTTAGTGTACTGGCAGCGGTACTCATTTATGCACTTTACCCCTACATCAACGCTTTTTTTGGAGCATTTATCCTATATGTTGTCTTCAAACCTTTTTATATGTACCTTACAACGAAAAAGAATATAAACAAAAATATCGCGGCTTTTGGAATCATTTTTCTCACGATCATATTGATAATGATACCCCTATATCTGCTCATAACCGTTGTTATTATCCAAATACAAAATATCCTGTTTGACACGAGTGCTCTTCTCGGATATCTGGATACTATCAATCTCTACATGAATAACTTGCATCTTGAAGGATTACCTCTGGATATCAACATCAGTGAAAGGATAACAGAAGTAGTCTCATCAGCTGCTAATTTCTTTAGTGTCATGCTTGTAAATGCAATTCAAAGCCTGGGACAGAGGATCATTGAATTTGTAATTATGTATTTCCTTCTTTTTTATCTGCTTGTAGGAGTGGATTCAAGATGCTCGATGAAGCTTCAGAATGCAATACCATTCAGCAAGAAGAATACAGACATCCTTCAGAAGGAATTCAAGTCCGTTGTCAATGCAACACTGATCAGTTCCGGAATAATCGCCATCATACAGGGAGCAATACTCACAATAACATTTCTGCTACTTGGAGTTGAGGGGGCATTTCTATGGGGATTTGTTACAGTCCTCCTTTCATTCCTGCCCGTGGTGGGTGCGACACTTATATGGCTGCCTGCAGCCATGATCCAGCTTGTCCAGCAGGATTACTTTACCGCCGTAGGGATCCTTATTGGAGGAGCCATCCTCAGTTCAATAGATAATTTCCTGAGACCGGTAATTCAGAAAAAAGTAGGAAGGATCCACCCACTTGAATCACTCATAGGAGTTATCATCGGACTTAATCTGTTCGGCCTGCTTGGAATTATTATAGGACCACTGTTAATATCATACGTAGTCCTTATGGCAAAAATGTTCAATGAGGAGTACCTTACTGAAATTGAAAACAAAGATAATTAAGATAGGATGTTCTCTGATTTCCTTGAACACTTTTAACATTGTCTCACAACGAGAATAAATGAAAAAATCTCAAAGAGATACGAAAGCATTTGTATACCCTCAATTTTTTTAATTCCTATTTATCCTTTTCCGAACGTTATGGGGCAGATCCACCTTAAGCCCTGATCACAGGAGATTTATCGAAAAGTTAATCAAACATAAACTCAATTCACAATTGTTACATCTCAATCGTGAAATTGTGACCGCCACCATACATCATGGAAACATTTACATTAAGTTTATAAAATGGAGTGATAATAATGAGGGATCGTTTTTGTTGATAACTACGTAGAAAAAATACACATAAAGAAAAATACAGAAGCATCAAAAGACAAACATCTGAGAAGAACAATTGAAGGACTGCCACCTTCAGCAAAACTTGTCTTTAAGGTGCTTGAATACGGTGGCCTCCTGACTCAAAAGGAGATAGCCGAACAAAGTTACCTCCCTCCCCGCACCATCAGGTACGCACTTAACAGGCTGAAGGATGAGGATTTCCTGCAGGAAAGGTTCTATTTCAAGGATGCAAGACAAAGCCTGTATGGTTTGAAGAACGTACCGGATATAAATGAGACTTTAATGAACGAAAGTCCAGAAGTAAATCCAGGAATTGCGAACATGCCTGCGAAAGGTTATGAGCTGACAGCCCTCTGAATAAGGATTGCAGTGAGAACATAAGTCAACACAAAAAAACCAATCCTGAAAACGAAGGAAAGGTACTGACAATAAAACATGGATACATGATTATCAGGTCCAGAGACTTTTCCGCACACTTTTTTAATAAATTTTTTTCCCTCAACAATTTCACAAAATACGTGCCCGCATTATGGAATAGGACCAAGTCATCCCCCACATCAAGGAACTTGCTAATCAATGAAATACTTTCATTCATTCCCTTTAATGGCTATTGTTTTTGTTTGTACGTATGAACAGGAGCATTCGCACTCTTGATAATTGCAGAATAATGACAAAAAAGAAATCTGATGTTAATATTCCAATCACTTTATGTACTATCACCAATAGCATCTTTTAGAAAAATATATATACTACAACAAGGAATACAGTTACTTGTTGCCCGCAATGAAATGCAGGCAGAACTTTCAAGAATCCAGAGAAGTGGTTGCAAGTGCTATCAAGAGATAATATTATTAAGAAGGCAATAGAAGCCATCATGACACTCAATGACGTCATGGCACAGAATGTTGCAATGGAAGCACTTGAAACAGGAATTGACCCGGAGTATGTTATTGAAGAGGGGTTCTATGCTGGCATTATCATGATAGAAGAGATGTTCAAGGAAGGAAAAGTATTCTTGCCTCACATGATAGCAGCTTCAGAGGCCATGGAAGCCGGAGTAAGGATATTAATGCCCTCAAAGGAAAACATACTTTACGGCATGAAATCTAAAGGTACTGTTCTTATTGGAACTATTGAGGGGGATATACATTCAATTGGTAAGGATATCGTTGCAACATCCCTTCAGATAGACGGATATGATGTCATCGATCTCGGTGTAGATGTACCGGTGGAAACTTTTATAGAAAAATCGATTAACATACACCCGGATGTCGTAGCTACATCTGCGTTGATGACAATAACAATGACCAATCAGCTAACCCTTGAGAAAGAACTAAAGGAGGCAGGAATCCGCTATTCCCTGAAAACAATGGTTGGCGGTACTCCCGTTACCCCCGAATGGGCTCAGGCAATTGGTGCGGATATATACGGAAGTGATGCATCAGATGTTGTGAGAAAAGTAAATGCTATTTTAGGATCAAAAAACAGAAATAGCTGCTCTTCTGAAAAACTTCTTACTGTTAAGGTATCCCATTAATAATAATAATAATAATAATAATAATATGTTGTCACATTTGATCTTCGTTCCATTTTCCCTAATAAAATAGAATGCTGAGTTGCTATGCTACTCCACGATTAAAACATGAAACTAAATATGCTGAAGAGCAGAACGTGGACAAAAAGCGTTTTTTGGGAGAGATATGAAGTGATTGTTGAGGGAATCGGTCCACGTTCTGTTAATTATGATGCGTTTTTTACTTCAGCCTTTTCCGATGAAACACACCGTACCACCAATTAGTCAGCAGACACTGAACCATTAGGTTCTGTGACTACAATTCCTACTTGCTTTTTACACTGTATAAATATATCTATATTGCACAATCTAATGAGACTCATAATTATGAGATAGTGAATTTGGAGAGAACATATCAAGGTTGAATTAACAAATAGGGATGATTAGCAAAAATAGCACCCTGACCTAAAAAATGGAATGAAGAATTCCATCATAAATCAAAATAAGCCCTTTTCACAGACTGTCAACAAAAGCCCCGATACGCTCCAGAGCCTTCTCAATTTCTTCCCTGGAAGTTGCATATGAGCATCTGAGGAAACCTGTGCCGGCTTCACCGAATACATTGCCGGGAATTGTGACGACTTTCTGCTCGTTCAGCAGGCGTTCTGCGAACTGGTCGGAAGTTAAGCCAGTGTTCTTTACAGACGGGAAGGCATAGAATGCTCCTTTTGGCTCAAAACAGTCAAGTCCGATCTTGTTCAGGCCACTGACAATAAGATGTCTGCGGCGGTCGTAGTCACGGACCATCTTTTCCATTTCATTTGTGCCGTTCTTGAGGGCTTCGATTGCTCCGATCTGCGCAGTGATGGGAGCACAGAGCATGGAATACTGGTGTATCAGCATCATAACACTGATGATCTTCGGAGTGGCCATTGCATATGCCATCCTGAAACCAGTCATTGCGTATGCTTTGGAAAATCCATTCAGCAGGATAGTCCTGTCACGCATTCCTTCAAGGGAGGAGAAACAGGTGTGTCCGCCATTGTATGTAAGGCAGTCATAGACCTCGTCGGATATGACCATTATGTCATGCTCGCAGACAACATCTGCGATGGCCTCGAGGTCCTTCCTGCCCATGGTAGCACCGGTAGGATTGTTAGGGTAATTGATAATAACAGCCTTGGTCTTGTCTGTAATAGCAGATTCAAGCTCCTCAGCAGTCAGTTTGAAATTGTTCTCCAGCTTCGTGGAAACGATTACAGGCACGCCGCCTGCAAACATCACAGAAGGCACATAGGCCACATATGAAGGTTGGACTACAATAATCTCATCACCTGGATTGGTGATGGCACGAATTGCAACATCAAGAGCTTCACTGACACCTGAAGTTACCAGGATTTCGGAAGCCGGATTGTAGTCAACACCGTACTTAGTGGAAAAGAGATTTGAAATCTCCTCCCTCAGTTCAATGAGACCATAATTGGAAGTATATGAGGTTTCACCGCATTCCAGAGAATGTATGCACGCTTCCCTTATATGCCACGGAGTAACATAATCAGGTTCACCTACACCAAGAGAGATCACGTCATCTATCTCTGATGCAAGATCAAAATAACGGCGTATGCCCGATGGAGGGACTTTCTTCATAACATCCGCTACAAATTCCGAAGAGTTGCATGCTTTTCTCATATATTATACATCCTGTATGATATGACCCCTATCAGGGAGTCACCAGTAAACGTGTAACATGGTCCTGCTCGTAGAGGATAACGCCATCCTCTTTATAAGTCTTCAGGACGAAATGAGTTGTTGTATGCTGAACCTGTTCAAGAGTGGAGATCTTCTCAGCAACAAAGAAAGCAACTTCCTTCATAGACTTACCAGACACGGTAAGTGAGAGATCGTACTGTCCCGAGAGCAGCCTTACAGAGCGCACTTCAGGAAACTTGTACAGACGTTCAACAAGATCCTGGTATCCGAGCTTCCTCTCAAGGGTCACTTTAAGCTCGATGACCGCATAGACGTACTCGTCGCCTGCCATATCCCAGTCAATGACAGTCTTGTACTTACGAATCACGCCAGCATCTTCCAGTTCCTTTACCTTCTTGCTAACCTCATCGGCAGTAAGTCCTGTCATGGTAGCAATTTTCTCATGACTTGTCCTTGCATCTTCTTCAAGGCATTCCAGAATATGACGAGTTTTATCATCCATATATAGCAACCCCATAATACCAGACGATCAAATTAAAAAATAAAAAAAAATGCTCGATTATTCGAGCAATACTGCGTTCACCACACCATCCTGACCAGGACGGCTTGTGATCTTTGCACTACCAAGAGATGTTGTGATAACAGAGCCCTTTGTAAGGATGTTACGCCTGATGTAGTGCTGATTTGCAGCATTTCCAGTCACGTTCTCGATACTGGCTGTCTGAGTCTTACCCTGTGAATCGGTTACATTTGCAACATTGCACTGGAGAAGTCTTACTTTCCTGTTTCCGCCTCTGGTTGAAATGTTCTTCCTCTTTGCTTCGTGAATGTGAGTATCAGCTGATTCACGACCAAGCTCGAATTTCCTCTTACCACGAGCCGTTTTGACTTTAGCACCCGTATATTTCCTTCTTGATCTACCTTGCCATTTCATGATATATCCTCTTATGATTATTATGTAATTGTGAATGAATTACTATTAGCAATTCTGTTTAAATCTGGTATGATTTATGGACGTTCCTTTAATAATAAGATGCTATATGAAGTTTTCGAGTGATTTCATAATGGTAGTCACATCAAAAAAGAAAGCATTGCAGATACAATTTGCCACTGCCCACGATCAAGTATAGACAATTCATAAATAATTCAAACACTTATATTGAGCTATGCTTCGCATAATATTTCTTGGAACTGGAGGTTCACTCCCAACACCTGAACGCAATCCATCTGCCATTATGGTCAACCGTGAAGGCGAGCTTATGCTTTTTGATTGTGGAGAAGGAACACAACAACAGATGATGCGGGCTAAGACTGGAATGAAAGCATTGTCCTCCATATTCATAACACACTTCCATGCAGACCATATTCTTGGAATTCCCGGACTCATACAGACAATGTCATTCCACGGAAGAACTGAGCCTTTGAAGATATATGGCCCCCACTGGGTGCATGAATTCGCCAAAATACTCAGTGCCCTTGGCTACTATAAACTGCGTTTTGAGATCGATGCCATCGACCTTAATCCCGGAGATATAATCAAAAGAGATGATTACTCCATAATGGCCTTAAAAACAGAACACAGCATACCCAGTTTGGGGTACGCGCTTATAGAGAATGAACGAATTGGAAAGTTCAATCGTCAGAAAGCCATCGATCTGGGAGTTGAACCGGGACCACTCTTTTCCAAACTTCACCGAGGAGAATCAGTAGAATTGGATGGTAAAGTCATTCACTCAAAAGACGTAGTCGGAGAAAGCCGCCCTGGAAGGAAAATAGTTTACACTGGAGATACCCGACCCTGCAAAGCCATACTTGAAGCCAGCAAGGACGCTGATCTGCTGATACACGATTCCACACTTGCAAGCGACCAGCAGGAATGGGCAATTGAATCCATGCATTCAACTGCCCAGGAAGCCGCTGCCCTGGCAAAGGAAGCAAACGTGCTAAAACTCGTACTTACACATATAAGCTCCAGATATTCAGACGATGCAAGTCAGCTATTTGAAGAAGCTAAAGACATTTTCGAAAATGTGGTTGTCGCCGAGGACATGATGGAACTTGACATCCCATACAGGGATAAAAAATGAATAAATGAATAAGATTATGAAAAATAAAATTTAAAGGAAGGTCCAGTCAAGCCGCTGGTTGTCAGCATCATAGAGGGAAACTTCCATGGTAATTTCTTCAAGTTCATACGGAAGGAGTTTTGCACCTATATAGAGAATGTCACCCGGACCATAATTAAAACCTTCTGCCTTGACCTTTCCGAAATATACACGTCCTCCAGATTCGATCTCCTGGACAACTACTCCTTTCCACATAAGGGAGTCAATCACATTAACGACAACGCATTCAAATCTGTCAGACTCATTTACTTCAGACATAATCCCCCGATATATTTGCCAGGTTTAAAAAGATATCCTTAAATGTACATACGGTCTGAATTTGATGGCTGAGGAATGTTCTTTAGTTTCTTGACAGAAGCAAGCAGATCATCCTGAGTTACACCCTCTCTGTCCTCTATAATAACATTGTGAAGTGCAGTCTTAAGAACTTTGCCAACAAGATCCCTTCCGGAAAGCCCCCCGGTCATCTTCGCTATTGCCTTAAGGTCAACATCTTTTGCAGGAATGGGGAAGGTTTGTACGTTGGACTCTAGAATTTCAAGACGTTCTTTTTCATCAGGCAGTGTAAACTCGATCTCTTCTTCAAATCTGCTTCTAACAGCAGGATCTATCGTATCTGTACGGTTGGTAGCCCCAATTGTGCATACCCCCGGACGCTCGACAATACCATCCATCTCTGTAAGCAGTGCATTTACGATCTCTGCAACATCCCCACGCAATTCCTGATGCCTGCGGTCAAGAGCAATGGCATCCAGTTCATCAATGAAAAGAATGCATGGTGCCATTTCCTGTGCCCTCTCATACAACTGGTGTATCTGCCGGGCGCCCTCACCTACAAATTCACCGATGAGTTCTGTAGCCTTTACAGGAATAATGGGCACATGAGCTTTATTTGCCAGTGCTTTTGCAAGCATTGTCTTACCGGTACCGGATGGTCCGAAAAAGAGGACATTTCGTGGCGCCCATTTTCCAAATTTATCAGGTGCTTCCAGAAAACGTTCTATCAGTTTGCATTTCTTACGTGCATTTTGCTGACCTATGACATCATCAAAGGTGACATCACTTCTAAACTCTACCGTAGGAACATTACTCGCAACCGTATCCCGGACAATAATGTGAGTATTCTGCCCGATAACCGAACCAGGAGGTTCAACGTCAGCAACCTTATATGCAAAATCAGGGTACATGCGGCGGTCAAAAAGATAATCACCTTTATGCGCTTTGTAACCTTTCCACTGCTCTCTGGCATAATGTTCAAAAACGCCAGGATCCGTGATCTCGGGGTATTCATCAAGAATACTGGCCATAGGATAACCTGCCGGTTCCATGACAAGGAACTCCGCCGTACACTCTGCCGGTTCGGTATTTGATTCACGAGTAGATTTAGAGCTAGTTTTCTGAGCGGTACGTACTATAAATATCATCTCTTTTTTCTTCTAATAACTAAATGAATTAAGGAAACTATTAAATCTAACCCTTAAAGGTTTCGGAACGAACAACAGATTTAAACTTCAAAATATACAAACGAATAATAAATATACTAATTGAAATAATATATATAACTGGATGAAAAATGAACATACGATAAAGAACATGAAAATAACAGGTGTTGCAAACACCGTATTTCTTTTGATTGTTTGCATACTGGGATTCGTATTACTTGCACCATTCATAATTGCAAAGGATACAAACTCCATAATTGTCAGTTCTGTTCTGATAGTATTCACGTTTATAGCCATAATCTATGCCAGCAACCATATAGAAAAAAAGAACATCGAGCTGGAAACAAAGATCACTGAACTGGACGACAAACGCGAAGAACTTGAATACCTTGTAAAACGCAACGCAAAGATAGAGGCAATGATATCTTCACTCATATCGATGTTCATCACACCTAAAGATATTGATGGTACCATACAGGAAGCATTAGAGAGAGCAGCTACACTCTGTGATTCTGATGAAAGTACCCTGTTCCTGTTTAAGAATAATAGTAATCCGTACATCTCACATCAATGGAATAAAAATCAGGCTCATAAAAGCATTTTTGAAAACGTAGGTTTTTCGAACTTTCCATGGATAAAAGAAAAACTGAAGAGAAAAGAAATAATCATCATCTCAAAAGATACTAAACTTCGTGAAAATGCAGACCTGGAACGGAATACCATCATTTCAAGCGGATTGCAGTCTCTCCTAATAGTACCCGTGGAATCGAACGGCGAATCAATAGGATTCATCAGCATCGAAAATAATAATTTAGCCGATGCATGTTTCCAGGAATATTCCCAGACGCTGAAAGTGGTCTCTGAACTTATAAGCATGGCATTGAATCACAGATCATTCCTCAAAGACATAGCTCTTTTCAAGGACCTAGTAAACAGATCCAATGACTTTATCTTTGTTATTGACATGGAAAAGAACATCATTATAGATGTAAATGAAACAGCATGCCAGGAACTCGGATACACCAGAGAGGAAATTCTCAGTATGGAAGAACGGGACATCCATTTACTTTTCAATGATAAATTCTGGGAAAATGACCTTAGAAACCTCTTTGGAGATAGTTATCTGGAACCCAACAAAATACTGACAAGAAAAGATGGAAGCATATTACACGCCGAAATAAATGTCACTTATTCTACCATGGACCAGTATGATTATGCCCTTGCGATCGTACATGACATGACAAAGCGTAGAGATATTGAAAGCATACTTGCAAAGACAAAAGAAGTTATGCAACTGGCACTTGAAGGTGCAAATCTTGGAACATGGGACTGGAATCTCAAGACAAATGAGGTCATGTACGATGAACGTTGGGCCGAAATGATAGGATATGATCTATCAGACATCGAAGGTAATATTGAAAGCTGGAGAAAGTTGACCTGCCCTGACGACCTTGAAAAAGTGCATGAAAATATCAATGAACACCTGGAAGGAAAGACACCTTTCTTTGAGTCTGAATTCAGGGTGAAGAATAGCAAAGGAAAGTGGCAGTGGATACTTGCCAGAGGTAAGTTGACAGAATGGGACAAAAACAATGAACCATTCAGGTTCACAGGAACTACAATGGACCTTGACGAGAGAAAAAGAGTAGAAGAAGAGCTTCTCCGTTCAAATGAGCTAAAAGACCTGTTCACAGACATAATGCGCCATGACATCCTCAATCCAGCAGGAAACATCAAAGGCTATTTAGAATTACTTTATGAGATGGAAGATGACCCCATAAAAACAAAATATATCATGAATCTACAAAGGAACAATAACAAGCTTATTGACATGATCGAGACAGCCGCTCAATTTGCCAAATTGGAATCCATAGATGAACTGGACCTTGCCAGAATGGATATCAAAATCATCCTGGAGAATGTGATAGAACAATTCGATCAGCGCCTTCTGGAAAAGAATATGGAAATTGAATTGAAAGTAAGCGACAGTTGTTTCGCTATGCTTAATCCTATTGTAGAAGAGATCTTTTCCAACTATATATCAAACGCCATAAAATACAGCCCGGAAAACACAAGGATCATCGTGGATGTGATCGACTCCAACTACCAATGGAAAGTAACCGTGACTGATTTTGGAGAAGGAATATCAGATGAGGCTAAACCACTTGTATTTGACCGTTTCAAACGAGTAAATAAAACTGGAGTAAAAGGCAGTGGACTCGGACTTGCCATTGTCAAAAAAACAGCTGAACTTCTTGGAGGAACGGTGGGTGTTGAAGATAATCCTGAAGGAACGGGCAGTATGTTCTGGGTCAGGCTGAAAAAATGCCAAACTGATCCTGAAATTGAAAACTGATTAAAATAGCATGCCTTGTCTTTATGCCCCATTAACTTTAATAAAGATAGACCTATCAGAGCCAATTGATAATTTAATATCAATTCTGATGAGGAAATAAAATGGAACTGGACGAAATCGTTATTACAAGAGCTATAGTTGATGAATTTTCAAAGGTTTTTCTTGATTATACTGATGTGGACGTGGCACTCGTAGGAGGAGGACCTGCAAATCTGGTTGCCGCCAAATATCTTGGAGAGGCAGGGTTAAAAACTGTTCTTTTTGAGAAAAAACTCTCAATTGGAGGAGGAATGTGGGGAGGAGGGATGATGTTCCCCAGAATAGTCGTCCAGGAAGAGGCAAAACATATCCTTGATGAATTCGGAATTAACTACCACGAATACGAAAAAGGATACTATGTTGCAAGCTCCATAGAGTCTGTCGCAAAGCTGATATGCGGTGCAACCGAGGCAGGTGTGGAGATATTCAATCTCATTGATGTAGAAGATGTGATGATACGTGAGAATGACAAAGTTTGCGGCCTTGTCATCAACTGGGGGCCGGTTTCCATGGCACGCCTTCACGTAGACCCTCTTGCAATACGCGCAAAGATAGTTATTGATGGAACAGGTCATGATGCAGGAGTATGCAGCACCGTCCAGCGTAAAGTCCCGGGCGCAGAACTTGGCGAGCTGGGTGTTGTCGGAGAAAAACCCATGTGGGCTGATGTAGGAGAGCGTATGCTGATGGAAACTACAAAAGAAGTATATCCAGGGCTCATAGTCACAGGAATGGCAGCTAATGCCGTTGCAGGTGCACCTCGAATGGGACCGGTCTTTGGCGGAATGATGCTGTCCGGCAAAAAAGCTGCGGAAATTGCGATTGAGATATTGAAAAAACAAGATTGAATATAAATAAAACAAGTCGGGAACACGTGCATAAAATATTTTCTAATGAAAAGATTTATGTAAGAAACGGACATCTATAGGGTGCTTTCAAGGAAAGCACCTACTTCGTGCCGGGGTAGGGTAGCGGTTATCCTGTAGCCCTGTGGAGGCTACGATTCGAGTTCGATTCTCGATCCCGGCCCCATAAACTTATTTTACTGATCCTGATTGGAAACAATACAATAAATAGCTTGTCAATTTCTTATTTTCCAATATCCTGACCCAATATTCAGGCACATTAGATAACACTACGTGTGCCAGATATTAAAAAATAAAAACCATGCTCCGATGCACAGGACATAATAATGGAACCGGGCCATATCCAGCAAGGGGTGGTACAGCCTTGCCCGGATATCAGTGCATCCGAAGTTTGCTAAATAAATAGAGTAAACTGCTAATATATAAATATACACATTTTGCGTGCGAGTTTAATTTATTTGCAAAGAGAATGTCACAAAAAATAGAGATATTGAAACTAGAATTCATGTAGTTTCAATTGCCTTCGCTGGCAGACATTTTCACCAGGAATCTCTACAGGATAAGCAGACGTAAGACATCCCATACACAGATCATCCCTGTCAAGTCCAATCGACTCCACCAGGCCATCTATACTCAGGTAACCCAATGAATCCGCATTGATCACAGCTTCGACCCCTGGTATGGTCTTATGGGCTGCTATCAGCTCATCCCTTGAAGCCATATCAATACCAAGATAACATGGTGCCACTATAGGAGGACTTCCTATACGTGCGTGCACCTCACTAGCACCGGCATTGCGAACCATATCTATAATTCGACGGGAAGTAGTACCCCTTACGATGCTGTCATCAACAAGAATTATTTTCTTACCCTTGATATTCTCACCGATGGTATTCATTTTAAGGCGTACAGCAGTTTCGCGCATTGCCTGCCCGGGAAGAATGAAAGTACGACCTATATAACGATTCTTCATGAGGCTCTCCTCATAATCGATCTTTGACTCCTTGGAAAAGCCGATCGCAGAGGTGATTCCAGAATCGGGCACCGGAGATACCATATCAGCATCAACCGGATGTTCACGGGCCAGTCGTTCTCCAATTCTTTCACGAACCTTGTAAACAAGCTGCCCATCGATTATAGAGTCGGGGCGTGCAAAATAAACATACTCAAAAACACAATGAGCAGAGTATTTCTCATCAAATAACTGATAGGATTCGACATCACCATTTCTGAAGATGACAAGTTCACCAGGTTTAACGTCCCTTACGAGTTTCCCATTAAGCGTATCAATTGCCACACTCTCCGAAGCAACAACAAAACCAGAATCAATAGTACCAATGCACAGCGGTTTGAATCCAAGAGGATCCCTTACAGCCATGAGAAGGTCATCGATCATGATTGCCAGAGAATAAGAACCATTGAGCTGCTTCATCACCTTGCGCACAGCCTCAACAGGATCATGCTTAAGAAGTTCCTTTACAAGGAGATGAGCAATTACTTCAGTATCAGAGTTTGCAACAAAAACGTGGCCTTCAGCTTCGAGCTGTGAACGCAGGTCATGACTATTGACCAGATTACCATTGTGCGCAAGTGACACACTGCCGCTCTTGTAATTAACAATAAACGGCTGGCAATTTTCTATGCGCGAGTCACCAGAAGTAGAGTAACGTACGTGACCAATACCAACATCACCTTTAAGAGTTACAAGATCATCCTTATTAAAGACCTCAGGCACAAGGCCCATACCTTTTATAGCCTCTGGATGCTTGCCATCATGAACAGCGATGCCTGCAGATTCCTGACCACGATGCTGAAGAGCGTACAACGCATAATAGATACGAAGTGCGGAAGGGACCGGATGTGGTTCTGGATTGAACTGTATGATCCCTACAACACCGCATTCTTCGCGCATTTATATCCCTAGTCTAAAAAGACTTAGTATTTGCACTTTGCTTGCCATTTGTAGCTTCTCATGCGAGGAGTCTTTCCAAAACCGCATGAAGTACACTGTTTTGTATGAATGTTAAGTGAAACGCTACCACAGCGCCTGCATTTCACATGCGTGCGCTTTTGCCTTTTACCCATTGAGGGAGTACCTTTTGACATTTATAATCACCTTTAAGTTGAAATTAATTAATTGATAGATCAGTTGTAGCCAGTATATGGATGGCTTAGAGTTTACCCTTGATACGGCTAGTAGTTCTTATAGATTACGTTCGCTTCAGGGAGAAACATATACTACGTTGTCACCTCTGATAACAACACTGCCTAGTTTTCTCACAATTTCTCCTTCCTTAAGCTCTTCCGCATCATCCAGTACGAGATTCCTGGTGAAAATGTCTG
>DAZF01000016.1 GCA_002507205.1 Methanolobus sp. UBA32
CGCTTTTTTCCAGATGAAAGAATAAACTAAAAGACAAATATAGTAAAAAGAAAACTGAATAAAAAAAGTATGTAGTAAAGTGATACAAATCACTTTACGAGTGCTTTTGGTGATCTGCGAAGGAACCTTCTCTTAGCACCTGATGCTGAATATCTCTGTGCTGGTCCTGGATGAGCTTTTCCTTCCTTGCTCTTACGAACTTTGATTGCTCTGCCGTTACGTCCTTTTACTTTTACCCATTCAATGCTGCCTGTCTTACCCATGATAAATCCTCTTGATAATATTAATTGTAAATTTTAAGTTAACCTAGATATATAATTCTAGTCGTGAGTTTACTTCTAGACGTAATGCTCATTATTAAAGCTTGCGGGAAAATCAGAGCAAAATTACTTGTAGACAGCAGGGATTATGGCAATCATTACAACAGGAGTTGATCAAGGTTACTTCACCAATTGAGAAACAGCTTGAAATAGCTGGCAGAGAGCTTAAAGATGTACAGGATTATCCTATGGATCAACTGAAGTCCATCATAAAGGAAGTTGGCTTTGAATGTGACTTTTGTGCACGGTGCTGCACCCGGGAATTCAACGATCATGTCTTCCTGCTCACCGATGACACCATCAGGGTAATGGCTATTGATTCTGATTCTCTGGAACCTGCTCCCTATTACGAGTTATGTGACCAGTACGGACGTTTCTACGTTTCCGGTTATTCACTTAAAGTAAAAGAAGATGGTTCATGTATCTTCCTCAATGAGAAGAGATGTGCTATCTATGAGCAGCGTCCCCTGATATGCAGGCTTTATCCTTACATGTTGCACCGTGAAGCCGATGAGGATGGGAATATCGACTGGAGGCAGATAGCTGGCCTGGGTCAGCATGGCTGTTACCACAATGAAATAAGTGATGATGAGTCTGAAGAGATCGCCCGGCAGATCAAAGCCTATGAAACAGGTTATCTTATGCAGGTAAAAGAGTTCTTCAAAAAGGCAGAAGAACATTTCAAAAAGAACGGTTTCAAACATGTTCAGAGTATTTACGACAGGGAGATGAGGAAGTTCAATAAAGGTGATGAAATTACAGTTTTCGTCTTATTCAATGGTGACTTTATTGAACATAAGGTCAAAAAAGAATCAACCCGTTAAACTGAAAAAGCAACCATCGGTAAAATGAAAGGAAAACTGGATCTTCCGCTTATCTGTCTTGTTGCATTTTTTTCAATGTCAGCCGGAGCTCTGCTTGGTCCTGTCCTTCCCTTTATGGTTGAGCCATTGAATACTTCCCGTGAAGCTGTGGGACTGATCCTCGGAATGTACACTTTCTCTACAGCCCTCTCCATGATAGTTGTTAGCTTCATCACAGATCGCGTGGGCCGCAAAAAGATACTGGTGCCATGTCTTCTGATCAACGGGATTGCCGGTTTAGCGTGCTATTTTTCCACAGATATGACCACGCTGCTGGCTTTAAGATTTGTCCAGGGCATAGGTATCGCAGGAATGCTGCCTATTATCATGACAATGATAGGGGAATTATACACCGGTCTTGACAGGGTCAATGCCATGGGCAAGATGAGCATGACAACAGGCATTGGTGCAGTGTCCGCCCCTCTGATTGGTGGCATACTTGCTTCATACGGCTGGAACGTGCCATTTTTGTTCTATGGTCTTACTATTCCTCTTGCAATAATCGTGGCAGTTTTTCTCCCTGAAACCAATCCTCATGAGAACAGGGCGAAAAAAAGGAACTCTATAATAAAAGCACTCACCGAATTCAGGATACTTTATACTATAATACTGAGCTTTTCAATATTTTTCCTGCTATACACCATGGTCATCTATGTTCCTTTCATTCTGAAAGACAACTTTGGTTTTACTGCAAGCCAGGCAGGGCTTGCGCTTGGACTTCAGGGAATAGCAATGGCAACTGTCTCATCCCGCGCCAGATCTTTCTCGGCAAGATATGGTAAACAAAAACTGCTAGTGACAGGATTCGCCATAACTGGCATTGCCCTCGGTGGTCTCATATTAACAGAATCGCTCTATCATGTCCTTGCCCTGATATTTATATTCGGAACCGGCTTTGGCATGGTGCAGCCCCAGTTGAACACTCTGGCAACTCAGGTAGCTCCTCCGGGAATGATGGGGGGAATTGTGTCAGTTTTCAATATCATGAAGTACGCAGGACAAACAGCAGCCCCACTCGTTCTTGCTGTTGTGTTATTCCACAGCGACCTGCACATGGTCTTTGCAACGTCATGCACGTTCGCATTTGTGATTGCGTTCTCTGCGTATTCCTTTAAGGGTGTTTATGGGAGTCTGGATGAATGAGTTTCATTCCCATGACCCCGTAACCTTCCCTTCCAATGCCATTTTCCCCAGTACCTTCCTGTAGTGGTCACTGACAGGTGAAGTCGTTACATTTGCATAGGGCGTTCCCGGCAGAGGTGTCAGGTAATGGGAGTGCACATGACCGCCTTTTTTACATATCCATTTGATGAGTTCAAGGCTCATATCCTGTTCCTCTTCTGTCTCATCAGGGAATCCCACCATAAAATCAACAACCGGAGTAATCCCATGGTCAAAACAGAGCTCAATGCTGTTAACAACATCATCAACCGTATGTCCTCTCAGGATGCTCCTGAGGATGCGGTCACTGCCGGACTGTGCGCCAAGGCTCAGTTTGGTGTTGGTACAGTACTTTGTGATAAGTTCAAGTGATTCGTTTGTGACGAATTCAGGCCTGACCTCGGAAGGGAATGTGCCAAAAAAGATGTTCCTGTCCCCATATTCATGGAGTGTCGAGAGAAGTTTCTCAACCCTGTCGAGCCGGGGATGTATCCCGTCACTGCCATAGGCCAGGGCATTTGAAGATGTGAATCTCAGGTCCTTGTAGTATTTCACAAATCTCATTATGGTATCTACGCTCCGATGCCTCATCTTATTCCCAAAGAGGCGCGGTGTCTGACAATACTTGCACCGGAAAGGGCATCCTCTGCTTATCTCAAGGGGTGCCATAACAACATCAGGATCAAAACAGGGGTATCTATCAAGGTCAACAGCATCCCTTTTGTCAGTATGGGCTGTATTTCCCCCTGCGTCCTTATAGGCGATTCCCTTTATTCTGGAGGCATCCTTGCCTGAGACAATAGCTTCTATAAGTTCAGGCAGGGTTTCTTCCCCTTCCCCGACGACCACGTAATCAAAATGATCAAGTGTATCCTCAACCGCACCGGATGGATGAGGGCCGCCTGCTATGAATATGGAATCTGTATTTGCTTTTTTAACTTCACGAAAGACAGATTCAGCCTGCCTGGTAGCGAAGCTGTATATCATTATCCCGTCATGGGGTTCTTTAACCTTCAAAGCTCCGGGGACAAGTGGTGCCAGTGCCGCAAGGCTATACATATTCTTTTTGTTCCAGCGAAAGCAGACATCCATGAATTAGTCTCAGTCTTTGTTTATCTCTACAAAGGAAGCAGTGCTGTTAACGACAACTCTGTCACCGTTCTTCAGGAATTCAAAAGGATCAGTTTCCAGCCTGTCCACAAGGGGAATCTCGGATATTATTGCTCCGACTGCCACAATGGGTTCGGATTCGAGGTTTATCATTGCAGCGGGAGCTACATTATTCTTGAAAAGCTGATAAATTACGTATGAACCTACGGTAGACCCTTTTCCATACGGAAAAACAAGGACTTTCCCACAGATGGACTGGCCGTAAAGCTCGTGCTGAGGCTCTACGATCTCTCCGGTCTCAGGGTCAACGTTCCCAAGGAACGATATCGGGTCATGGGTGAGAAGTACTTCTCCTTCTGCAACTCCTCTGGATATTGTTCTGCAATTAACTTTCATCGATGACACCTGCTTCTTTGATACAGTCCTCAATGCTCGCATACTTTGCGGCTACCTTACACATGCTCGGCACGTAAGCAAGCGCCTTTCCGGAATTAACCGTTATAGAACTATACTTGTTAGTGGCAGGTGATACTACCATACAGGTATCACACACAACCTTTGCACCACTTTTCTCAATTCTCTCCACAAGGTCGGGGTATCTCTCTGCAACTTCTCTTGCAGTGCATACCCACATCTCTTTCTGTAGTTTCTTTCCGGCAACGAGTTCCGCGATCTCTTCCAGTTCCTCAGGGGAGCAGTGCGGGCATCCCACGGTTATTATCTCGCTGGACAGTATGTCCTTATTAGTTTCATAGACCTCGTCTATCTGTGCTCTCTCAACAGGAATTCTCTCATCGGGTTTTGCAAACCTGTTCCTGACAGCTTCAGGTGTTACACCTTCGATGTGGTATAATGCCACAGCCCCGGATGCTGCAAGAGCTGCACCGAGCGATTTCATCTCATTTCTGGAAGGTTCGTTCTTCATGTAGAATATGGGTACCCTGCTTCCAACGGTCTTTCCCACAACGTAGCCAAGGGCACCGTAATCCGATCCTGATAGTTCGCAATCGACTTCTACAGTAACTACAGGTTCCCTCATCTCATCAAGATGGTATCCGTAATTTGCAGTTTTTCCGACAAGAGCTGCTGAAAGCGCTGAAGGTCCTCCTTCACGGTTTGTCCTTGCACCTATCACAGAGTTGGCATAGGAAACTGCCGAGGACTCGCTCCATGCGATATGGTCATCCAGTTTAACGTCAAACCCCTCAAGATAATAAGGCGTGCATGTGCACTTAGTCTGAATTCCGAGTTTCGCATAAGCTTCTATAATCTCCTGCTGTTTCTTTGCAAAAGCAGGGTCAATGCCCATCTCCTCCCATTTGTTGATGTCCATTCCGGCAGGGTTGAGTATTGAAGGTATCTTCACTGTTCCTTCAAGGTCAGAGATCCATTCCAGCCCTGCATCTCCCATTGTCTTATATGATACTCCGGCTATCTGTGCACTTTTTACGGGTATCAGTCTGTCCGCACCGTAGATATCTCCAAGTGCCACAAGGATCTCTATTGCCTTTTGGAGACTCGGTCCATACTCTCCTTCAAGGGTCTTTTCTTCTTCAGGTGTAAGGTACATTATTGTTCCGCCTTTTTCCTTTCTTTATTCAGGCATTTTTGCACGTTCGAAGTTCTGAGCTTCTTTGAGTACCTTGGTCGCATCAATACCTACTTTGGTAGTTGTTCCGTCAGGTGCACCCCTTGGATCAAGTGAACTTCCCCTTACATTCGGAATGATCATCATGTCCATGTCACCTTTTACTCTGGTGGCAATGGCAAATTCCACGTCGTTAGGGTCAAAGATATCAATATCATCATCAACCACAACCACATGCTTCAGGCTTGTGTGACTGGCAAAGGCTGCCATAATGGCATTCTTCCCGTCACCTTCTGTCTGTTTCTCTATCTGCACTACTGCATGCAGGTAACAGCATCCGCCTTCGGTGAGCACGACATTCTTTACGGTTGTAACTTCGCTCACAGCGTTGAATATCCTTGGTTCATAGGGAACACCCATCATCAACAGGTGCTCAGGTCC
>DAZF01000045.1 GCA_002507205.1 Methanolobus sp. UBA32
GTTACTGTAATCGCATTAACAGTAATTAACTGTGTTACATTCTCACCACTTGTACCATGAGTTATAGTGACAGTACTGTTGGCGGTAGTAAGGGCTGTACCGTTTACAGGATAAGTTGTCAAATTGTTTTCTTCAAAGTCTGCAAAACCAATGTACTCTGTACTTGCATCAGACATTTTAAGTGTTACAACAAGTTCGGTCAGATCAAGCTCCTCGGTGTCATTGTAAGTAACCTTTGGAGCATCCTTCACTGTAACTTCAGTTACTGTAACAGGTGCCGCACTTGCAATTATTATAGGGATAAACATCGAAAGAACGAACAATATCGACAATATTACCCTTGTATACTTCAATATAGCGTTTTGTGTACTGTTTTTCATAAAGGGATGCATACTCTCACCCTTGACAATAATCTGTAATTTGATCCAGAATTATCTGCCAAATATATATGAGTTACACACAAGTCAGTATACAGCTAACGCTGATTACTTTTACGGACATGCAGTATTATCACTGATGTCCCACATTACTCCACATATTCAATACGTAATAATATAATATATAATTATTTAATAGCATGTAATATATAAATTTTCAATAATTATTTTGCAATATAAACATGAAGAGATACAGGAAAATGAATATATCGACATATGGTGATAATTCAAAAAATATATCTATCATGTACATGTTAAACCTGCCACTCAGTAATAGAGATGAAACTTCTTGGATGGAAAAACAGCTCTCAAAAACTTCAAGCAAAATCTGCTCCAATGGTTGCAGACAGAGTCACTGGTATCCAATTCTCTGGCACTTGTCGTAGGTGTCCTGACAGGGCTTACCATCGTATTTTATGACAGGTTACTGGAAATTAGTCATAATTCCTTTTACGGAATACTTCCAGATTCCCCCGGCTATTTTATAATACTGCTGCCTGCCCTTGGTGGGCTCATCGTTGGTATAATAGTTCATTTTTTCATACATACAAGACGCTATGACATTGAAGAGGTCATTGAGGCAACTGCCCTGCATGGCGGCAGAATGTCAGCAAGAAATGCATTCCTGGAAGTTCTTGCATCTATCGTATCCATAGGTTCAGGCGGGTCTGTAGGAAAGGAAGCACCCGTAGTTCTTGCAGGTTCAGGTGTAGGATCGTCACTCTCACAGATACTCAAGATACATGGCAATAGGGTGAAAATACTTATCGGCTGCGGCGCAGCAGGCGGAATCGCCGCAGCATATAATGCACCTCTTGCAGGAGTCGTGTTCGCAGTGGAGGTAATACTCGGTGAACTTGAAGCCAGTTCATTCATACCCATTGTCATCTCTGCTGTCTTTGCAACACTTGTTTCAAGTGTCATATTTGGAGTCAGGACAATAGAAGTATCATCGTATCAACTTGTAAATCCCTTCTTTGAATCCATACTATACCTGCTCCTGGGAGTATTGGCCGGAATAGTATCTGCAATTCTGTTGCGTGCCCTTTTCGGAACACACAAAGTATTTGATTCTCTGAGCATACACCCGGTGATCAAGCCTGCTGTTGGTGGCCTGTTCGTAGGCCTTATAGGATTCTTCTACCCACAGGTGTTCGGCGTGGGATACGACGTAATCACCGATGCCCTGAACAACGGACTGGCGCTGAAACTCATGCTGGCACTCATTTTTCTGAAAATCATCGCATTCTCTTTCACCATGGGATCCGGCGGGTCCGGAGGGTCCATCGTACCTTCACTTTTTGTGGGTGCAATGCTTGGTGGCGCCTACGGTTCAATAGTTCACAGTATGTTCCCAATGGTCACAGCAGAATCCGGCGCATATGCCCTTGCTGGCATGGGAGCCGTATTCGCAGGAACAAGCAGGGCACCCCTTGCATCGATTCTCATCCTTTTTGAACTTACACGCGACTACAACATGATACTGCCAATAATGCTTGCATGCGTGGTCAGCAATGTGGTTTCAACTTCCTTTAACTCCGAATCCATATTCACAGAAGGACTACATAGAAGGGGCTTCACCATCCGTAAAGGAAGGGAAATCGACATCATGGAATCACTCCTGGTGACAGATGCAATGAAACACAACGTCCAGACAGTATCGGAAAATAAAAATGTAGGAGCATTGATATCCCTTATGCAAACAAGCAGGCATGCCGGGTTCCCTGTGCTTGATTCAAATGGAAACCTGTCCGGCATCGTTACGCTTAAAGATGTCAGGGACAAAGTAGGCCATGACGAACTTAATAAGACGATCAATGAGATCTGCACTAAAGATGTTGAAGTGGCATATCCTGAAGAAACTTTGAATACAGTACTGAAGCGCCTTGCTGCAAAAGATATCGGAAGACTTCCGGTAGTCTCAAAAACAGACAGAACGAAGCTGCTTGGCATAATAACACGCAGTGATATCGTTAAGTTATATGACAAGAAGATTCTTGCCAAAGTTCAGCGACTTCAAAAAGAAGGCACTTAACCGGAGTTAAAGCTTAAATTTGTTGAAATTCCGGTTTAATTTACTTAAACTACAATCCTTCCCAGGAAATAGCCCGGTGTAGCATCGTATATGTAGACACGGCAGGTAATTCCCGGTTCAAGATCACATTCAGGAATGACTACCGGTTTGTATGAATCAGTGCGTGCCATCATTCCTTTCTGTTTTGCAGGCTTTGAGAGGAAAACATCAGCTTCCCTGCCAATCATACAATCCCTTGACCCAAGTTTAACAGATTCACAAACCTCATGCATCTCATTGGACCTGTTCACGATTATGCGGGAATCGATTTTCCGCAGATCCCAGGCTTTGGTATGTGGTCTTGGAGTGAAACGGGATATATTCACCTTTTCAGGTTTGTACTCTTTCACCCATTCAACTGTCTTTTTGATATCCTCATCTGTTTCACCCGGATAACCTACAATGATATCCGTGAAAATGGTCATGTCCGGAAATCGGGACCTGAACGTATCAACAATTGTATTAGCTTCTGAAATCGAATGATACCTGTTCATAGCTTCCAGAATGCTATCAGATGCGGATTGTATAGGCAGATGAAGAAATTTGTATATTTTCTCATTTTCAAAAGCATCCAGCAGGTCATCAAGAATCGGCGTCACTGAAAAAGGATTCATCATCCCAACCCTTATTTTGAACTGGCCGGGTATCCCGCATATCCTGTCAAGCAATTGAGGCAACAACACTTCTTTATCAGTGCCATACTGGCCATTGTCCTGTGAAGTCAGCCAAATCTCACGGCAACCGTCTTCAACCGCCCTTCTGACATCATCCACTATCTCATCCGGCTCGAATGAACGCAGGCTACCACGTGCAATAGTCACTATACAATATGCACAGGCATAGTTGCAGCC
The DNA here is from genome assembly GCA_002507205.1 of Methanolobus sp. UBA32. Lineage (GTDB taxonomy): Archaea > Halobacteriota > Methanosarcinia > Methanosarcinales > Methanosarcinaceae > Methanolobus. The sequence goes on from DAZF01000045.1 coordinate 3,363, forward strand.
CTGTGATAGCTGACAGATATGGATATTAGAATTGAAACGTATCCTTGGAACACTCTGGAAACCCTCTGGTTCCGACAGGAATACCTTAACACTGCCATTTGAAGAGTTAAGAGAATCAAGCACCTGACCCACTCGTGATATAGAGTTCACACCAAGTATGTGGGCATTGGGATTCTGGTGCATGATATCATCAAGCTGTACTTCAGGCATACAGCCAGTGACTATAACTTTTATTCCTTTTTCACCCAGCTCTCTGATTTTGTAAAGAATCTTCTGCTCAGTAGTATACTTCACAGTACATGTATTGATAACAACGACCTCAGCATCTTTCTCAGGGACCAGCTCATGACCGCAGTCCCTGACACTTGCCTTCATTATCTCAGCTGATGCCTGGCTTGCAGAACAGCCGTATGTAGAGATATGTACTTTCATTTTACAGATCATTAACACTTATATGAATCTCAGAGGAGTTTTCTCGGTGTCATGGATATAGATAGTATCTGAAAATTTGACAACACCGGAACTACCCATGGTAATACTATGAACCCTTGCGTCGCCGTCTCCGAAAAGATTGACACCTCTAAGCAGTAATCCTGGTGTGACACCTGTAGCAGAGAAAATAATATCCTTTCCAGGAGCCAGTTTCTCAGTGTCCATTACATCGTTGATGTTCCCTTCTGTGATGCCCATCTTCTCAAGTCTTGGCATTTTTTCAGCCTTTTCCGTTGCTATCTCTTCAGGTGAACCGCCATTTGCCACGGTTGGGAGAACAAGCCTTGCAAGTATCTTACCACCAAGTATCTTAATTGCAGCTGCTGTAAGCACAGCTTCCCCGGAACCACCTGCACCAAGTACCATGTGTACGCCGGAGCCACGAATTGCAGTTGCTATACCAGGCATGAGATCACCATCGGTAATCAGGTTCACCCTGGCACCTGTTTCCCTTATCTCTTTTATCTTATCCTTGTGTCTGTCCCTTTCAAGAATAACGACCACAAGCTCATCCACATTCCTGTTAAGAGCCTTTGCAACTATCTGGAGATTCTGGAGTACGGGTGCATCAAGGTCTATTTTTTCATTCGGATGTGCTTTCTCATATTTTACGACTTCTGAACCGACAACTATCTTATCCATATAAATATCCGGACCATGGAACAGCCCACCTCTCTCAGCCATAGCCATAACAGATATGGCGCCTGGGGTTCCGTTCGCTGCAAGATTGGTTCCCTCAAGAGGATCTACTGCAATATCGACTTCCAGGTCACCTTCACCTGTTCCCACTTCTTCACCGATGAAAAGCATAGGTGCTTCATCACGTTCACCTTCCCCTATCTTGATCATACCCTTCATATCAAGACAGTTCAGCATTCTACGCATGGCTTCCACAGAAACCTGGTCTGCATAATTCTTATCGCCACGGCCCATCTGGTAGGAAGCTGCAATAGCTGCTGCTTCAGTAACATGTAATAACCTGGGCAAAAGGGAACACTCGATCGGTCCCGCACATTTAATCATCTCTTCAGCGGTTTTAGGGTGAGGCATAATTATCATTTCCTGAATTGTTTTTTATAAAGAATTTGATGGCACATGTATTAATGGTTTCTATATTAGAGTTTCGCGGGGTTGATTCCTAAATGATATTGTTATTTTAAAACATCAACCAGAGCCACTCTTTCCAGAACAAGTGACGGAATCATATCTTCACCTGCTGCTAGAACCTCTTTATCAGTTATAGAAAACTGTTCGATCAAAGCGGCTCTTTTAGAACTATTATATTCTATTACAGGTGCTTCTTCAATAATATCCTTTAAGGCCCTGACAGATTGCTTCACATTTTCATTATCTCCAAGAACAACAAATGCCACATCCATCTGCCCTTCATGAACACCCATTGAAAATGCTTCTTCAATCTGTTTTTTCCCAGAAGCGTATCGCATTATCTCTATGCCCAGATCACGTGCCATGCAGCAATTATTCTCTTTTGCACGCAGGGCTTTCCGGACAGCAAAAAGAAGGTGTTCTTCACCTGCTATCTTACCAGCGTCCATTGCCTGAATGATGGTTTTATAATCAGAAGATACAGACCTCACCATCTTAAGAAAATCAGGCACACTGTCTATGGAGATAGATCCACCCGTCATCTTGAATTCCATGTACCATGATACAAGGTTCCCTGAGAATAAGTATATCGGTCAGATATGCATGAACCATTGTGCAACTGGATAACTTTATCAGCCCATAGACCAACAGACTGAATGGAATACGGGGAATTATGAACAAACAACACGACATACATCAAAACAAGCTTTATAAATGCCATAACTGCGGTTATGCCAGAGAAGTTATTGTTCCTTGTAATAACTGTGGGGAAGAAGACATCATGTGCCCTTTCTGCGGGGAACGAATGACAAGAAACTGGGAATGAGGTAAACCAGAACACATCTGAATAAATATGAATACTGCTTCTGAAATGGTTTATTCAAAAATATCAATAATTGTTTTTCCGTGTGTTTTATGTAGGTTGTTATTTATTACCACATAAAATACTACTGAACAACCAATTGATGTATCACCTGAAGCTTTCTTGCCGATAATCCATGTGTACCCAATACAAAGGATATGAGATAACTTCATTTCAGGATGAATACAGAAACTTAATATTTGACCTGAACGAGTTTATGTAATGAACTCTTGCGGTTATTTATGTCCGGTGTAAGAGGTGCTAACAATGGAACAGGATTACGATGCACAAAGAATAGAGAACAAATGGCAAAGCCGTTGGAATGAGAGCAGGATATTCGAACCTGAGCCTGATGAAAGGGAAAAATTCTTTATTACTATCCCTTACCCATACTTAAACGGCAATTTACACGCCGGGCACACAAGAACCTTCACCATCGGAGATGTCATAGCCAGGCACAAGAGGATGCTTGGATATAATGTCCTGTACCCTATGGGATTCCATGTCACAGGAACCCCTATTGTGGGACTCGCAGAACTGATTGCAAACAAGGATCCGCAGACAATAGATGTTTATTCCCGCCTGCACAGGATACCCGATGATATACTTGAAACACTTACAACTCCTGAAAAGATAGTGGAATACTTCAGTGTGGAAGCAGAAAAAGCCATGCGCTCCATTGGTTATTCAATTGACTGGAGACGCAAGTTCACAACTACCGATGATACATATAAGAAATTCATCGAATGGCAGTTCAATCTTCTTCATGACAAAGGACTTATCGTAAAAGGCGCACACCCTGTCAAATGGTGCCCTAATGACAATAACCCTGTAGAGGACCACGACATACTTCACGGAGAAGAAGCCACGATCGTTGACTTTACCCTGATGAAATTCAGGTATGACGGAATGGTGCTTCCATGTGCAACTCTCAGGCCTGAGACTATTTTCGGTGTTACTAACCTATGGGTGAACCCGGACATAGAGCATGCAAAACTTAAGGTCACAAAGGATGGCCGTGAAGAGATATGGATTGTAAGTCAGGAAGCTTACAGGAAGCTTACCTTCACCGACAGGATGATTGAGTTCATAGAAAACGTACCTGGAAAAGACCTTATAGGTATTAAGGTAAAGAATCCGCTTTCAGGAAATGAAGTAATTACCCTGCCTGCATCCTTTGTTAAAGCAGAGAACGGCAGCGGAATAGTTATGAGCGTTCCTGCACACGCACCTTATGATTACCTTGCACTCAAGGATCTCTACGACAAAGACCTTTCTGAATATGGCATTACAGAAGACCTAAGAGACATCAGACTTATCTCCCTTATCCAGGCCAAGGAATTCGGAGAATATCCGGCAGTTGAAGCTGTTGAGCAATTCGGTGTAAAGGACCAGAAAGACCCTAAAGCTGAAGAAGCAACGAAGATGGTTTACCGCCGTGAATTCCATGGTGGTGTCCTGAAAGAGAATACAGGAAAATACGCCGGTGTCGCTGTTTCCAAGATAAAGGATATACTCACACGGGACCTCATTGAGCAGGGAATAGGAGAAGTGTTCTATGAGTTCAGTGAACCCGTTGTTTGCCGCTGCGGAACCCCATGTGTGGTAAACATGGTCAAAGGACAGTGGTTCCTCAATTATTCTAATCCGGAGTGGAAAGATAAGGTCTACAAATGCATTGAAAACATGGACATTATCCCTGAGGAACTAAGGGTTGAGTTCAACAACAAGGTAGACTGGTTAAAGGACAAGGCCTGTGCAAGGAAAAAAGGACTTGGAACTAAACTTCCGTTCGATCCTAACTGGCTCATCGAATCACTTGGTGATTCAACAATATACATGTCATATTATATCACAAACAAGTTCTTTGCGCAGGGTATCGATGTAGAACAACTCAAACCTGCACTCTTTGATTACGTACTGCTTGGCAAAGGAACCGTGCAGCAGGCAGCAATTGATACCGAACTTCCGGAATCACTCATTGCAAACATCAAGTCAGATTTCGACTACTGGTATCCTGTGGACCTGAGATCATCAGGAAAGGACCTTGTACCAAATCACCTTTTGTTCTTCCTGTTCCACCATGTAGCCATATTTGATGAGGACAAATGGCCACGTGCCCTTGCAGTAAACGGATTTGTGTCCCTTGAAGGACAGAAGATGAGTAAATCAAAAGGCCCCATACTTACACTCAGAGAAGCTGTTGACACCTATGGAGCTGATGTCTCACGTATGTACATCCTTTCAAGTGCAGAGCAGACACAGGATGCAGACTGGAGAAATTCAGGGGTCGAAACCTCAAGGAAGCAGGTGGAAAGGTTCTACAAACTTGCAAATGAGATAATTGATTCCGGTGCAGCATCCGGTATTGAGGGAGAACTTAAACTCATCGATCGCTGGATGCTCAGCAGGCTTCAGCAGTGCATCAGGGAAACAAACAACGACATGACATCCATCCGCACAAGAAGTGCGCTTCAAAATGCATTCTTCCTGCTCTACAATGATGTGAAATGGTATCAAAGAAGAGGTGGAAGCGCGCTCCTCTATGATGTACTCGATACATGGGTACGCCTGATGGCACCATTTACTCCTCACATATGCGAGGAACTGTGGGCTGCAATGGGTCATAAAGATGGTGATTTTGTTTCACAGGCAGTGTATCCGATATTCTGCCCAAGGTTCACCGACAACGATGCGGAACTCGCAGAAGAGCTTATGTGCAGCACACTTTCAGATATCGAGGAGATCATAAAGGTCACCAAGATAACACCGAAGATGGTAGCACTTTACACTTCCCCGCAATGGAAAGTGAAGGCTTTCAAGATGGCACTCGAAATGAAGAACGAGGGTGACCTCAATCCCGGAAAACTCATTAAGACATTGATGGCAGACCCGGAGAATCGCAAGTATGGGAAGGAGATTCCAAAATATGTCCAGAAACTTGTACCGGACATCTCCAGCATGAAGACTGAAAGATTTGAGATGCTGCTTGGAATGAATCTTGATGAGATGACAATCCTTCAGGAGAATATCGGCTGTCTTTCAAATGAAATAGGTTGTACGATACAGGTTTACACTGCAGATGAACCAGAGTACGATCCTGAGAACAAGTCAAAGTTTGCAGCCCCACTCAGGCCTGCAATTTATCTTGAATGAATTGTGTTGCTGGCTCTTGAAGCCAGCTTTCTTTTTTTAGATATGAATCCTGTCCACGATTATTATATAATTTGTTGCGATAATTATAAATCTGAATCCAATAAAATAGAAGTAACATATTAGATACCCAACAAATGGAAGAATCATAATTCAGAATGAAACCAGGATAAAACACGTCAATTCATATCTTAAAGTCCTTATTGCCACCTTAATATTCAGTTCATTGCTCATCTCCTGCGCATATGCAAGTGAGATAAAAGTAGGAGTATACCAGAATGAACCGCTAACTTCCATCAATAAGGACGGGGCAGCTGAAGGTTTGTATATTGATATACTGGAAAGTATAGCTTTGAGAGAAGGATGGAAACTGCAATTTATCCCGGGCACCCCTTACACCAGCTACGTATTCGTAACGGCTGATAATTACATGGAAGTCTTTGGACAGGTGCAGAACAGGGAAGCTGATGCAGGGATTATAGCAAAATCCTATGCTGAAAGATATGAAACACAGTACGATGTGGAAAAAATATCGCTGGTTATATCTCCCACTGATATGGTCTTTGCATTATCTAAAAATGCTGACAATGAAATTGTCAGAATAATCGATGAAAATATTCACCAGATGGTAATTGAGAATGGGAATGTATCCTATCCACCATCAGAAACAAGCGATCCGGACCTGACCACATGGGAGAGCCCATCCTGGTTGAAGTTGTCTGTTGGCGTTGGTGGCGGATTACTATTATTATTTGTCATATTGAGTCTGACACTGCGCAACAAGGTGGACGAAAAAACCTCAGAACTTAATTCAAAGAACAGGGAACTGGAAATAGAGATAAGGGAGAGAAAGATAGCAGAGGAAAAATTGAAACAATACTCCCTCGAACTGAAGAACTCAAATGAACTCAAAGACCTCTTTACCGACATACTCAGGCACGACCTCATAAATCCTGCCACCATCATCAAGGGTTATGTAGAATATCTCATAGAAGTAGAGAGCGAGGAAAAGAAGAAAGATGCACTGGAGGCAATTGAAAGAAGTAACAGAAAGCTGATCGATCTAATTGAGAATGCCGCTAATCTTGCCAAACTCGAGAACATGGATGAGCTTGATTTTGAAGCCATGGACCTGAAAGAGATAATCGAAGATATAATTGATAATCTCAAGCCAAAATTGGATGAAAAAGCAATGAATATTATTTTTGAACCCACAGGCGAATATCCGGCTGATGTTAATACTACTATAGAGGACGTGTTCTCAAACCTCATAGGAAATTCTATTAAGTATAGTCCTGCAGGAAGTACCATTACAATAAATATCGATGATCTGGATGATAAGTGGGAAGTATCAATCACCGATGAAGGAGAAGGAATTCCGGATAAAGATAAACCCCACATCTTTGACAGGTTCAAGCGGGCGCATAAAGTAAATGTAAAAGGATCAGGGCTTGGACTTGCTATCGTAAAGCGTATAATAGACCTGCATGAAGGAACAGTGGAGGTAAAAGATGGACCTGATGGAAAAGGAACCGCTTTCAAAGTAAATCTTCAAAAGGCAAAGAATTAGAGAAAATATTAGTATATATCAGACCTTCTGTCATCAAACACCGGAATCGTTTTCCGTACATTAACAGTGTTTTCAGGTTCAAGGAGTTGGTAAAGCACAGTTTCCTTATCTCCTGCTTCTTCTTTGACCTCACCGAGAGCATCAACTATTATTGAACCTCCGAAGAATGATGAATCCGGACCATCACCCACCCGATTACATGCAATATGTGGTATCTGGTTCTCAATTGCACGTGCGATTGCAAGGGATTTCCATATGTGTCCCCGTGGAGAGGGAAACTCAGCAATTGTTACAAGAATATCAGAACCTTCAAGAGCTAATTTTCGGGCAACCTCAGGAAATCGTATTTCATAACATATCTGAAGACCAATTGTCAGATCTCTTTTCCTGAGCCTGATGGGAACGATCTCATTTCCCGCAGAAAAATACTGTTTTTCTTTTTTGAAAGGATGGGTTTTTCGATATATCCCTGCAACCTCTCCATCCTCAATACAGATTCCGAGATTGTAATAATCAGGACCTTGAGCACTATCCTTTCTTTCAATAATAGAAAAGATGAGGATACATTCGTATTCTTTTGAGAAATCACACATCCTCTTTACAGTTTCACCAAGCTCAGTTTCTGCAGAATCCGCCATATTCTCATAGCAGAATCCTGTTGAAAACACTTCAGGAAATACCAGGATCTCAGCACCTTCTGACACAGCCCTGTGTGCCATATTAAGAGCTTTTGATATATTCGCTTCCTTTCTGCAGTTGAGTATGTCCATCTGGATACATGCTACCTTTATGCCGTTCATGGAAAACAAAACCCTTTGATCAATTTTCAGACTCAATGCATGCTTTGATATCAATAATCTGAGTGAGGACCTTATTCAAAATCCGTGATAGTGGTGGATTTTGTTTTAGGTATCAAGCCACTTATATCAACAGAACTCCGGACTATTTTTATGAGGATACAATTGGAATGTTTTATTATATTGCCATTCACATTTTTAAGCTCATAGGCAGGCCCTTCGGGAGCTATCTTTATCTTGGTGATGCTGGTAACATATTCTTTTGGAATTTTGTCCGCCAGCGTAACAGCACAATTTGCTGATGCGAGATAATCTGTCAGGCTCTTGGCACTAAAGCCCATTTTGATGACTTCTTCCTTAAATACCGGCCTATCAAGCGTTCTCGATAAGACATAAACAGCAACAGGTATCATAAAAGAAGGTTCCACCGATTTAATATGCTCGGATATGAATGAATATATGTCACCACTTTCATTTTGCCCGGTCTCTACAATGCTGTAGACCTTTGAGGGAGGAATCTCAACTTCATTTAGCTTTTTGAGGTCCTTGAGAGCACGCAGGTAACCTGTCATTACGAGCCGATGCTCATCTATTCCCTTATCTTTCAGTTCACGTGTGACACCGCTGATAGAAAGCTGTCTACCTTTGAGAATTTCCTTGATAAGCAGATAGATGTTTGCAGACATAGTAACTGCACCATGATTGGTAACAAACCTGATATATTTAGCGGTTCCTTTCAAAAAAATTCACTTGGAAATAGGTAGATTTAAAAGTAATAATGACGTTATAAGAGTCCCTCATAAGTTAAAGGAAAACTATACAATAGCAATCCTTCCAATATTAAGTTGGTATATAAAAAACTGTTCCCTGTGGCCATGGAAAGATCAGACCATCATTTTGAATCTGCGAATCTGATTCTATGAAATCATTTTGATCGACAAAACTTGTACCCGGAACATATGAAAGCCATTAATATTACGACATCATTTATACATATAAGGCAAAAATTGAACTTCGCTTCAATTATGACACATTTCAGAGGATTGAATGCGCTTACCCATATTTACCCAAAACCCCACCAGACCAGTTGAGATCAAAGACAGATCCCTTAGTGATTTGATGGATGCGATGCAATATACCGGATTTCAGGGAAGGAAACTTGCCGAGTCCGTAAAAGCATGGGAAAATATGCTGAAAGATGAAAATGTTACTATTTTCATGGGACTTAGCGGTGCAATGGTGCCTGCCGGAATGAGAAAGGTCATAACATATCTTATAGAAAGTCGCCTGATAGATTGCCTGGTGAGCACAGGAGCAAATATATTCCACGATTGTCATGAAGCCCTTGGCCTGAAACATTACGTAGGCTCACATATGGCAAATGATGAGGAACTCTTTGAGCATGGTGTGGACAGGATATATGATGTTTTTGCATATGAGGAAGAATTCAGGAATACTGATCATTTCATAGCAGATTTTGCTAAAAGGCATGATGGAGAACAATACTCTTCAAGGGAATTCATTAGCCTTTTAGGCAAGGAAATCTCTGAAAAAGGTGATGATCAGTCCATTATTGCCAGTGCGTATAAGCACAACGTACCGATCTTCATACCTGCCCTCTGTGACAGTTCAATAGGAATCGGCCTCACCATTGCAAGAAGGTTAGGCTTCAATGTCAATATCGACCAGATAAAGGATGTTGATGAGATTACACAAATGGTGGAACTTTCAGAAAAGACCGGAGTAATCTATGTTGGAGGAGGAGTCCCAAAAAACTTCATCCAGCAGACCGAAGTCGTTGCTTCCATTATGGGACATGAAGTTGCAGGACATGAGTATGCAATCCAGTATACTGCCGATGTCCCTCACTGGGGCGGGCTGTCAGGATGTACATTCGATGAAGCAGTCTCATGGGGTAAAATTGCAAAGGAAGCAAAAAAGGTCCAGGTCTTTATGGACGCTACAATTGCACTTCCAATTGTGACCCAGGCGCTCTACGAAAAGACAAATGATCAGGTGCGTAAAACACCTTCTTTCAACTGGGAAGAAGGACAGGCGAAGATGTATTTCGAAACAATATGAAATCACAACACATTTATTAAGTTTAACCTCCATATGATAGGTACTAAAATAGACAACGCGTGGGCAATGCATTCCCACATGAACAAGGTAAGAAGTTCAAATGTGGCTATTTTTACCAGGTCCGTTGACAAGATCGAGGTAATCAGATGAGTAAACGAACAAGAATTATTAATGACCCTTCAGAACTCGTACCTCTGCTTCAGGTTTTTGGATCCCAGAGACACAAAAAAGTATTTGATTCACTTCTGAACCTATGGATGACAAAAGATGATCTTGATGAACTTTTAGGAACTGACGTTACTAAAAGCATCAATATTCTCAAAAAAAGCGGTTTGATCGAAAGCCAGTGGCACATGCCAGAGCCTGGTAAGACTCCTGAAAAAGAATACCGTTCATCCTATTCTAAAGTCCAGACAAATTTCCAATGTTCTTTTGAAGACATGAGTGATATCATTATGCTCACTTTCATGCCTTATGAAGAAGTGAAAGATGCCATTGAAGAGCTTGAGAAGTTAGTTGAACAGGGAAACGATTCTATGAGCAGTCTTACAAGAGCATTGAACAAGAGTCCACTATACATTCGTGCGGTTGCCCGCAGGTCTGATAAACTCACAGTTATGGGACAAAGACTCAAGGTACTTCTGAATGGAGAAGCAGAATGATAGAACTTCTTCATAGCAAAAGTGGTATCACTAAATTCCAGATACTGATCGAAGTGGCTGCACACCAACCTAATGTACGACAAAAGGAAATCGCTGAGAAGATAGGGGTTACCCCCCAGGCAGTATCCGAGTACATAAAGGAACTTGTTGCAGAAGGCTTGATCTATTCAGAAGGAAGAGTACGCTACAGAATTACAAAACAGGGTGTTGAGTGGGTACTTGAGAATGCCGCAGATATGAAGAGATATGCACGCTATGTAATGAGCGATATAATCAGTCATGTTTCTACCTGGACTGCAATTGCTGAGGAAGACCTTGAAGAAGGAAAAGAGGTCTACCTTAAAATGGATAAGGGCCTGCTATATGTAAGTACCAGCGATGTTACAAACGCAACCGGAACAACGATTTCAAGCGCGAAGAAGGGTGAAGATGTTGGAGTGACGGACTTGATGGGCCTTATTGACCTTGAAAATGCAAGTATTACAATTTGCAAGATACCAAGGGTTGAACGGGGCGGATCACATAATGTTGATGTGGAAAGACTGAGGGCTCTTGCTAAATCTAAAGCATATATTGCAACCGTGGGTGTGGAGTCACTTATAGCCCTAAAGAGAATTGGCCTTGAACCGGATGTCATGTTCGGGGCAAAGGAATCAGTCATAGAGGCTGCTTATCACGGACTTTCATCACTGGTGCTGGCAATCGATGAAGAGGTACCATCCATCCTGAGCAGGCTTGAAACAGAGAATCTGGAATACGAGCTTGTGGACCTTAGTATACAATAACCGGACAAGAGGGTTGCATGAAAATTATACTGATATCAGACACTCATTTGGAAACTGACACCATTCCTGCTTACCTTTCTGAAGTTTTCGATCAGTATGATATGATAATCCATGCCGGAGATTTTGATTCCATGTCTTTTTTCAAAGCACTTGATGCGACAGGCAAACTAAAAGCCGTACACGGCAATTCAGATGAGCCAGCTGTAAAAGAGCTACTTCCTGAAAAACTGATCTTTGAAGTCGATGGAGTTAAGATAGGAGTGATCCATGAAGCCTCCCTCTCCATAGTTGACAATACTGCAACACGATACATGGCTCTGGAGATGGGCGTAGACGTTCTTGTATTCGGACATCTGCACAGGCCAATTATAGAAAAAAGCGATGTACTTCTTATTTGTCCAGGTTCACCTACAAAACCGAGGATGTCTGATCCATGTGCAGTTGAAATACAAATCAAAAATGGCTCGATCGAGACAAATATTATCCCGATAACAGGTCAATCCTGCGGATATATTGATTTTTCCCGCAAACTTGGTGAAAAGAATCAGTAAAATGCCTGATTTGAGTTCTAATTCTGGCCATTGATAGTTTCTGTTTTGAACATCACACCAGTGCCTTTCAAAGTCATCTGGATTCTATCTGTGAATAGAAGGATCTCATCCAGATCCACATTGTCGCCCCAGTCATAAACATAGTCATAATTTCCTTGAACCTGTTTGAATCCAAGGGACATCAGACTTCTGTTTACTTCAGAAGGCATTGCGCCGTTGCTGTTAAACCAGAGAACCAGATAAGTTTTCATATGATACCCTCAAAAACCACAATGATTGCGTTACATATGGTACTTTTGGTCAGATAAAAGTAGAAAAGGGCAAAAATATGCCCCTAAACTGATGTTCAATATGTTTCTTTTAACGACCTTAAAGCCTGAGCAACCATTGAAGAATAGTGCTTAGCATCCGGATTGTAGTATTCCTTTGCCCTCTGGGTATTGGCAGATGCACCTTCAAGAGCCTTGATCCTATCCAGAGTACATTTTGCGGTTTCCATTACCCACAAATCCCTTGTTTGCCCATCGACTATATAAAGTGACTCAGGACGCACAGAAGTAATAACATCACCTTCGCCGGTAGTATAAGTACTGGGTTTGCCGACTACTGCAACAAAAGCAGGAGTTTCACATTCAGCAAGTACCTGGGCAGCTTCAGGCTGATATTGTCCGGCATATATTAGGAAAGAGCCGGTAGGGTCTGTAACACGACCGCGCCAATATTCAGAATCCGTACCAATATCCTCTTTTTCAATGAGCGTGCCAACAATAAATATACGATTCACCTTCGCGCCTGTTGGCGTAAGGAGATACTGCGGAGCATATTGGTCGTCGCCATCCTTGAAACTGAGATTGGACTCCCTGAACTCCTGGGCAAATACTCTTCTGGCAACTTCTCTTGTATATCCGGCCATTCAGATCACCTCTGCTGCAGCGATTAATTCATCAAGTTCAGATGGTTCGAATGAGAATACAGGAGTGATGGAATCTGAAAGCAGATATCGTTCAATTTTGGACCCACTTACAAGGTAGTATTTTCCCACAAGCAGTTTTTTCATTTGCTCAAGGACAACTCCCTGATCAAGAGCATCTGCCGCAAGAGCAATGGCATTTTCAAGCGTCATACCGGTAATCTCTTCGACCAGATCCCTTTTAAGTATAGCATCCTGTATGGAAGCACCATTATCCATAACAGCTTTAATACGAAGGTCATAGACACCATCCACTTTGCCATGCTCCATACATGCTCCTTTTGTCAACGCACGATTGCACTCAGGACACCTTTTTATCAGACCTGAACCGGACTGTATGTCGACCATTGCACCTTTGAACTCCACAGTTGTAGAACCAACCTCAATTTCCTCATCAATGGATTCAATGGAACTGCTCTTATTAACATTCAACTGGAATTTACCATTCCACTCATTCACGACTACGTTCTTGAATACGTAGCTTTTACCTTCTTCCACCAGAGGTGCTGCAGCACTTTCCCACAGTGTGAATTTGATGGTTCCGGATTCATCCCCGACAAGTCCTACCTGAGAGATAGATTCATGAGAATTGTCCCATAACTGGACAATTTTTCCCCTTACATTGACCCACTTCCCATCTACTGCTATGTCAGATATTTTTACAGTAGGGGATTCTGTCTGACCGGTGTAAAACTCGCCTCTATTGATATTGTATGATTTTAAAAAGTAGTTTACAACGCTTCTGCGTGCTTCTTCCTTTGGAACCTTGAACTTAGTTATCATTTTGTCAAGACGTTCTTCGATATCCTCAATAGGAATCTCCACTCCAAGTTCATGGAACCTGGCACTAATTTCCTGTGCTAATTGTTTCATATTCAAATCCTCAAGCCTCTTGTTTGTTTCATCTTGAGAGGCAATTTATCTGTATGTTCCAACCCTATATAATTAAGTTGTAAGCGGGGTGAAAGTAATATATAAAGAGATGATAGTTCAGGAGAACTACCATACAGAGAACTTATCTATTAAGAATATCTGCAACTTCCCTTGCTGCGTCATCTTCACCAATGACAGTAACAAGGTCATCATACTCCAGGACAAGGTTACCATTGGCAATATAGGACTTATCACCACGCCTTATCATTAGCAACAGACTGTTCTCAGGAAGCGATAAATCCTTTATGGCTTTGCCTGCAACCTTCGGGTTTGTGACCCTTACCTCAAGGATCTCTCCTTCTTCCCCCACCTCACACATAGAGAACATAGAGGGTTTTCCCACCATGTTATCCAGAACAAGAGCAGTTGTCATCTGAGGACTCATTGAACGGATAGATAGATCCCAGAACGCATGCAAATTCTCCACGTTGTTGACCCTTGCAACTATCTGGTCCTCTTTCAGGTTGAACTTGCTCTTGGCTATCTGAGATACTAAGAGATTCGTGTTATCCTGATTAGTTGTAGCAACCACATACTTGGCTTTCTCTATGCCTGCTGCCTTAAGGACATTGATATCCTCAGCATCCCCGTGAACCACACGTATACCCTGTTTCAACAGACGCTGGCATTTATCTTCGGAATTGTCTACTACAACGACATTCTCGCCTCGCTTCTCAAATCTCTCGGCCAGGATCTTACCGACCTCGCCCCCTCCAATAATAAGGATTTCCATAGGTATAACTCCTAAAAAATTAGCTACTCTTCTTGCTAAAGTACCGGTTGTTATGACTGTGATAATAACTGTCAGGAATACCAGTCCCACCAGCATCTGGCCACCGAGGATATTGAATGAATCCAGTTTGATGGCAAAATAGGTTGCAATAGATGCCGGTACAACACCCCTTGGACCTATGAATGAAATAAATAATTTCTCATTTCGTCTAAGATGAGAATTTACTGTAGAACCAAATACTGCCAGAGGACGAACCAGGACGATCAATAGCAAGACCACTATGATACCATTCACACCGATTCCGATAATGTCCTCGAACTTTAGCATGGCTGCAAGAAGGATGAATATAATAGACAACATCAACATCACAAGATCAGATTTGAACTCTTTAAGAGCCTGCTTGTGAGGGATGTTGGATGTACCGGTGACTATTCCGAAAACTGCAACCGCAAGGATACCTGATTCGTTGCCTAATAACTCAGATAGAACATAGGTGGTTATTACCATTGTTAAAGTAAATAGACGGGCAGTCTGGTCAGTAACAAGAGACCCACTTGAAAGAAAACGTTTCAGGATGGTTCCACTTACCATACCTATAGCGATACCTATTGCAAGTCTCTGCAAAATAAAGACCACAGCGCTGAATCCAGTAAGCTGGGAAACTATCCACTCGAACATGAATGCTGCAAGGATGACGCTGGCTGCATCATTAAAAACACCTTCAATTTCAAGTATCTTACTGACTTTATGATTCACATGTATGTTTCTTACAAGAGGCGTTATCACTGTCGGACCGGTTGCAGCCACCAAAGCTCCGAAAAGTGCTGCAAGTTTTAGGGGAACGTCTAACAGGGAATATGTAACCAGCGTTGCACCGATGAAAGTGATCAGAACACCGATAGTAGTTAATTTTAAAGCAGTCTTCTGTATAGGTCGAATGCTTTTAACATCAATATGCAGACCGCCGTCAAATACTATTACGGCAACTGAAAGAGATACAATAGCCGTAAGACCGTCACCGAACATATTCGGATCTATGAAATTCAGTACTTCAGGACCAACAAGTATCCCTTCCAGCAGAAGGAACATAATAACAGGTACTTTGAAGTGTTTACTAAGTGTCTGGGCGACCATGCTCATGAAAAGCACAGAAACCACTATTTCCAGAAGGTATATCGAATCCACAACCATGCTCCATGAGTATGCAAAATTATGCTTACGTGATTTTAATATATGTACTATGTATTTTATTTATCTGATAGGACTATAGATATAAAACCCTGATGCAGGGAATAAAAAATAATTCCGGACCAATATAGCGTTATTGTACTATCGTAGTTTCCCATTGATAAAAATGTATTTGTCGAAATCATATATTTTTCTCCAGCCACACAATGATTAAAATAGAAAAACATGATTAAGGGTAGGTAGGAAACAAAACGCTTATCGAATAACATTTTGAACTCGAGTGATTAAAATGGTCTTAATAAAAGAAGAAGACATCAAAGTCCCATTAGATGTGCCGCAGGAAGCACGTGAGACATACATTAAGAATTACATGGAGATTACCCGCGAAACCGGCAGGCTGATGCTATTTGCAGGTGACCAGAAAGTTGAACATCTAAACGATGATTTTTTCGGAGAGGGCATACCCTCAGATGACAACGACCCTGAGCACCTCTTTAAAATTGCTGCAAACTCAAATATAGGAGTCTTTGCCACACAGATGGGACTTATTGCCAGATATGGCATGGATTACCCTGATGTCCCATACCTTGTAAAGGTCAACTCCAAATCCCACCTTATTAAAACAGAGCAGGATGACCCATTCAGCAATCAGTGGTATGATATGCATCAAGTGGCCCAGTTCCGCGATAACTGTGGTCTGAAGATACTTGGTATTGGATACACAATATACCTTGGAAGCGAGTATGAAGCTGAAATGCTGCATCAGGCTGCACAGCTCATCTATACTGCACATAAGTATGGAATGATAACAGTACTCTGGATATATCCAAGAGGAAAAGCTGTGGAAAATGAGAAGGACCCACATCTCATTGCAGGTGCAACCGGTGTCGGGGCATGCCTGAACGCAGACTTTGTGAAGGTCAATTATCCAAAAGCAGAAGGCATGAAATCAGAAGAGGCATTCAGGGAAGCAGTCCTTGCAGCAGGAAGGACAAAAGTTGTTTGCGCGGGTGGTTCCAGCGACGATCCTGAAGCTTTCCTCAAGAAACTCTATGCACAGATCCATGTCAGCGGTGCAGAGGGCAATGCAACGGGAAGGAACATACACCAAAGACCACTTGATGAAGCTATGAGGCTATGCAACGCCATCTATGCCATTACCATCGAGGATGCGTCCGTTGAAGATGCATTGAATATCTACAACGGTGAATGAATTCGTAGTTAAGGTTTTTAGTTAAAATGGGCACTGACTTGCCCATATTGCCCTTTTTCAAATAACATTTTATATTGCAAAGCCAAAAAGTATTAAAAATAGTTGGTAAGGTGTTTGCAAAACAAACACCATACAGGTTACTAATTGCAGGAACAATCGAAATCGAATCCCAGCAGGAAAGTACCTGTTCCGTGGAGATTGTCAAGTCCCATCTTTCCCTTAAGATACTCATCGCTTGGAGGAGAAGGAGATGCGAGCACTACATTACACACCTTGTCCACACACTCGACTTCCTCGCAGGGTTTCGGTGGCAATACAACTATCAATGGATCTTTCTTAGCATCCATCTTTTTGAGGACACTTGTATCATATATGACAATATTGCCGATAACAAGTTTATCTTTGCAGGATTTCATTTCTTCAAGTTTGGCCTCATCATCAAGGTCCTGACCTACAACACACTCGTTGTGCATGAGAATTACATTAGGGCCTTCGGGCCAGCTGAAATCCATATTGGTGGTAAAAGCAAAGATCACATCATTTTTAAGGACTGCTTTTACACCTTTATTATCACCCCTGCCAAGTCCCATCAGGGTCATCTCATCAGCTTTTTTCTCAAGTTCCCTGATAATCTCACGGTCCTCCTCATTAAGTAAAAGTGTAGTTCCTACACCCTTCATACTGATGATGCTAGTTTTTACATTTTCTATGATCTCATCATTTTCCATGAATACCCCTTCTTTGATAAAATGTACATTTAATATGTTGAATTAGTTATCAGGTCTAATATTCTTGCATATTTAAGTATATCGCCATGTAAAAAAGCCTTAAGCAAATAAATAGCCGGCTTCAGTGTATAACCTTGAAAAAACCTGCGCGAGGTTCATAAATATGCCCTTTTGACAATAAAGACTTTAATGTGGAATCAGCAATGTTACCCGGTATATTTTGAGAAACTGCTTTTCCAATATATTCCGAATAATCAAAACCAGACCCATCATCAAGAGTTTCAAGAATTGACTGGACGATAGATTCATAATCCGTTTCTTTTTCAGGCTTATCAAGTGATGCCCCTATAGAACAAAGAGCTTTTTTGAGAACGCACCTTAAGGAATCATAGTATTCCTTATCCTTGTGGTAATAATCCAATGAAAGACACATACCGCTTGCAAGTGTCTGCAGGATACCGCACGATTCCATCCTGTCCGACAGTTTTTCAGTTCCAGGGCCTGATGAGAAGAATCGTTCAAACGCATCCAGACGCTCAAGGGTCATTTCCGCCGTGTCCACTATCCACCTATCACGTACAGACTCATCGACATAGTTGATTTCCTCCGGACGCAGGGATACATAAACAGAACCATCCCCTGGCTCATAGGAACGAACCTTACCAAGAACCATTACATATGAAGGAACACTCACAGTTGATAGAAAAATCGATGCTTCCGGCTGATAACTGCCAGCGTAAACTGTAAAAGCCCCTGTCGGATCAGATATACGTGCCCTCCATAGTTCTTTTTCACTCCCGTTCTGGTCAGAGAGCCTGTCTACTTCCGTGATCACACCCACCACAAAGACCCGGTTAACTTTCAGCCCTGTGGGACTTATAAGGAAATTAGGAGAATAGACTTCCTGATTCCCGGGTAAAGAGGAATTTGAATATAAATTAAAACGTGAATCGTTGAATTCCTGTGCGAACATTCTGTGTGCTACTTCTCTTTCAACCATTACTCATCACACCCATTGCCTATCTTTTCCAGAAGCTGACCCATACGTTCCTTAAGGTCATTCTCCGGAGCCCAGACTGATTTGGCTACCAGAGATACACCGAATTCGTTCTTTGAAGAATTACCACGGGCTGCAAGATATTTGCCGGTCAGTACCTTTCTCATATCCTCGAATACCGAATCACTGGCCATTGAGACCTGAGCCATTTTTTCCGCATCGTACATGCTTTTTCCATAAATGGCTTCGGAAAGCTCACGGTTAAGCATCAAGTGAACGGCACCCGTACCATCATCGAGAATTGCCTTTATACGCATATCCATCAGGCATTCCACTTCCCCATGGGAACGACATATGGATTTTTGTGTAACGCGATTACACACAGGACATCTTTCGATAAGACCGGAACCTGGCCTGATGGAAATTATATTCCCCCTGACAGTTATATCGAACATACCTTCTTTTTCAAGAACCTGTTCAATAGCTAAAGGTGAACTTGATCTGTTTACAGATTCAAGGGTAAATGGCAGATCCTCAGTAGATTCCACCGGTTCAATAGAAGTATTCTCATTGAAGTTGATGGATGGCAAACCCCTGAATATCCTTACAGCAGCACCTTCAAAACGAATATAGCTACCTATATCAAGTGCTCCCAAGGGAACCCATGCTGTAAATGGGAGTTTTGCAGTCTCGTCTGCAATGACACCTTCCACAACAGTTACTTCCTCTCCTTTTAGCATGATTTCCCTGTGATACATCTCGACTATGAGTACCAAAGAACTAGCAAGAACATCAGCAGGAACAATTTCATCCAGTTTCTTGAGATTGGAATGTGACATTTGCTCTATATCAGGGAGCTCGACGTCCTGCAAATATGTAATTGTACACCTTTTACCAAAATACAGCTCAGGACGGTTATTCCACAAACGGGTATATGCATTACTGATCGAAATAGCATCCCCGGACTTTAGAGACATATCATCCCAACATGTAAAAGAACAAATACCAGTATCATCGCCCAGGGTTCCTGAGAATATAGTCTTTTTCTCTCCCTGTATTGACACCTTTTTTTCAATTATATCGATAATACGACCCTTTATATCAATTCCATTCAATCCCGGAGAAAGGTCTTTTACCTTTACAGAATTATAAGAAACTGCTGCATATTTAGATTTTAAGATTCTTTTCGCTTCATCAAGAGGAACGCGATATTTAAGGAGCTTGTCCAGTTCCTTACTAATCTCCTCCTTGTTAATAGTTCCAAGCGCCATGGTTAATTCTTCGATATGCGGCGCAATTTTTTCGTCCATAAGGAATCTCCATTATTTGAAGTAGGTAATATTGTATTTCCTGATTGGCAATAAAGATAACCTTTTCATAAAGATATTGGCCCTTGCCATCAAATACTGGAAATGTTTAATAATAAGCAAACAGCATATTCTTAAAAAGGATTTTGAAACTATTTAAAGCCAATAATAGAATACAAATAAATGGGGAGTAAGGAAAATGCCAAAACTTGCAATCATATACCTTAGCACGCAGGGAAGCACAAAAATGATGGCAGAGGCCATTGCAAAAGGAGCACGTGAAAAACATGTGGATGTCGACATAGATAATTTCTATGAATGGGATCCGGCAGACATAAGCAAGTATGATGCTATTTGTATTGGTTCTTCAACGTTCTATTATACAATGCTTGAGCCAATTGCCAAATTCATAGACAAGCTCATAGAAATAGGTATTGAAGGAAAGATCGGTGCTGCTTTTGGCTCTTATGGATGGAGTGGAGAAGCTCCTGTAATGATTGCTGAGAAACTAAGGAAAGCAGGAGTAGATGTCATAGACCCTGTCCTAAGGATTCAGTATGTACCAAATGAAAAAGACCTGGCAGAATGTATGAGACTTGGAAAGGACCTGGCAAAGAAGATGAAAAAAAAGTAATTATAAAAACCAAATGGTCTGATGAGATAGCCCTGATAAGATAAATCTGATTTTTTTCACATTGAAAATGTGTTAATAAACTATATATAGTTTATTTTGCTAATTAACAGGTGAAATTGAACTAAATTTAAATTATAAGACACATAAGAGGATATTTATGACAATAATACCATTTGCACCTATTGAGAGAGTTATAAGAAACGCAGGAGCACAAAGAGTTAGTGAATCTGCTGGAATGGCACTTACCGAAATCCTTGAAGAATTCGGACTTGAGATCTCCAGGGAAGCCATCAAGCTTGCTGAGCATGCCGGCAGAAAGACTGTAAAAGCTGAAGATATAAAGCTCGCAAAAGATATGCTGGGTAAGTAATACCCATTTTATTTTCTATTTTTTTCACATCAAAAATGATGCATTGAAGGCATCAGATAAGGTATAAAAGGCTTATTCCTGTCAATGTGACAACACTTACCACCAATCCGGCTATAAGAACGCCTGCAAGTATCGCAAGCAGGGCATGCCTGAACTTGATACCGAAAACAAAGGCTGCTGCACATCCGGTCCATGCACCTGTAACAGGGAGAGGAATTGCAACAAATATAGTTAATGCAAGGGTACCGTATTTTTCGAACCTCGCAGAATGATTTCGCTGAGTTCTGCCAAATAGCCATGTAAAGAATTTATCAAATATAACATACCTTCGGAGATACTTTGAAACCGGATCAAGATACAGAAGTAATGGGACCACCGGTATCATGTTACCCAACACTGCAAACAAATACGCAGCAATGGGATTCATTTCATAGATCCCCAGAGCAATGGGTATAGCGCCCCTTAACTCAAATATTGGAAGGGCACCAATAATAACTGTAGCAAGCCAGTGTGGTACTGAAGAAAGTAACTCCAGCACCAGTGCTTCAAGGTTCACTGATATTCCTTTCCTGACAGTGCAAAGTGTGCCAGCAGGGATTCAAGCTGTATTCTCTCATTTGCACCTTCTGTTAACCGGAAGTCGATCTCACCGATGACATCTATCAGTTCAACCATCCTTTTCTCAGGAAGCTCTATCTCAAAGATAGCCCGGTATATCTGTCCGACAACATCCTCACCTGAAAGACCCTGCTCAAGCAGAAGAGTATCAAGGTGTTTTCGGGCAGCGCTGAAATTACCTTCAAGTGCGGTATTTATAAGTTCACGGACCTGCTCAGGACGGGCTGTTGCAGTGATCTTGTATATTGCATCCTTATGAATAGTGTCTTCAACCAGAGCTGCTGCCTGGAGGGCATTAATTGCCTTTCTCATATCACCCTGGGCAACATACTTGATCGCATCCACACCGTCGTCTGCTATATCCAGACCTTCATTCTGTGCTACAAACCGCACACGTTCGGCAACAGCTTCATCTGCAAGCGGACGGAACCTGTAAACAGCACATCTGGACTGGATAGGTTCAATGATCTTGGACGAGTAATTGCATGAAAGAATGAAACGGCAGTTATTGGTATAACGCTCCATTGTACGTCTGAGGGCCGACTGGGCATCTGACGTAAGTGCATCAGCTTCATCAAGGAAAATTATCTTGAAATCTGCACCGCCTATTGGTGTTGTTTTCGCAAAGTTTTTGATCTTTGTCCTGACAACATCGATACCCCGCTCATCGGAAGCATTGAGTTCCGTGAAGTTCTCACGCCATGAATCTCCAAAAAGCTCACGTGCAATAGATACGGAAGTTGCCGTTTTTCCAACTCCCGGAGGACCTGAGAAAAGAAGATGTGGAAGGTTTCTCGTTTTTATGTACGATTTGAGCCTTTCTACAGTCTCTTTCTGGCCGACCACGTCATCGAGCTTAAAGGGCCTATACTTTTCAATCCATATCTCTTCTTTAATTTCAAACCCTCCGCATAAAAGTGTACATTCCAGCAATAATAGGAAGATGTAGTTTTTTAAGTTTTCGTAAATAAAAAAGATACAGGATTTAATGCCAGATAAGGCATTTCCTGTATGAGTTCACTGATATATCAGCTTGTAAGCGTAAGTGCCTACAACAGGAACCTTTAACAAAATGCCCCTGTATGCTATTATCACAAATATCAGTATCAAAAAGAGTGCACCGAATCCAAGGAAATCAGCGATTATCCAGCCAACGACCGGTACCCATCCCACTACAAAGATCAATAATGAAAGTGGAAGGAATATCAGCAATGACTGCATTGCATGGAACCTGACAAACTTGTTGTCAGGCTCTATTAGCAGGAAGATTATCCCTGTGATCCAGAAACCCACATAGCTAAGTGCTGCTACGATGTTCTCGTCCAGGCCTATCTTTGTCTTATATGTCATATGATCACCTGATAGAAATTGTATTCTGCGGACATTTTTCAACACATATTCCACATGCTGTACATTTGTCCTGATCGATCTCCGCAAGGAAGTTAGTGACAGTTATAGCCTCTTCAGGGCAATTCTTTTCACATATCTTACAGCCAATGCAACCAACCGTACAGGACTCCTTAACAGCCTTTCCTTTATCATGTGACATACAGAGCACATGCACCTTTTCAGATTCCTTTGCAAACACCAGTATGTCATTTGGACATGAGGCGATACAGAGACCACAGCTTGTACACAGATTCTTGTTCACATGAGGCAGACGGTCCTCGCCAATGGAAAGTGCATCGAACGGGCATGCACGTACACAGGTTCCCCTGCCCATGCATCCGTAGTTACAACCTTTTTCCCCGTCTGAGAGCAACATGACAGCCTTACAGTCCTCAAAGCCTACGTACTCGAAACGGTCAACACAATTGAGACCGCCGTTGCACCTGACGAAAGGATACTGTGTTGCACCTTCTGCAACTTCCTGACCGAGTATGCCGCCTATTTCCTTGGCAACATCAAATCCACCAACCGGACAGCCGTTGATTGGTGCATTTTCATTTACCACACGTTCTGCAAAATCTGCACAGCCTGCAAAACCACATGCACCACAGTTCGCTCCGGGAAGAATTTCCATGATCTCATCAACAAGAGGATTGGTTTCCACCTTGAATTTCTTTGATGCCACAATAAGCAGGACACCAATAACTAATCCAAGACCTCCAAGGATCGCCATTGCCTCTATAAGAAAAGTGCTAAATGATACGCTCATATTGGAATCACCCAGAAGTAATTAACAAAAGCCATAGAAAGCATCGTTGCGATAAAGAATGCCTGTGGAAGCCCTCTGACAGATGAGGGGATATTCACAAAGGTTGAACGCTCCCTTATAGCAGACATCATCAACATTACTATAGTGTATCCAAGACCAGCCGAAATTCCGAAAACCACACTCTGCATAAAATTGTAAGTAGAACTTACATTAAGCAATACAACACCCAATACTGCACAGTTAGTTGTGATCAGTGGCAGGTAAATACCCAGTGAACGATAAAGTGATGGGATATTCTTCCTGACAACAAACTCAACCAGCTGGACAAGTGCTGCTATTACAACAATGAAACTGATAAGGTCAAGGAATTCCATTTTTGTAGGGATAAGGATGTACGTATAAATCAGATATGACACAGTAGATGCCATTGCCATAACGAAAACCACGGCTCCTGACATTCCTGCAGCACTCTTGACATCTTTGGTCACACCTACGAATGAACAGAGTCCAAGGAACTGGATAAGCAGGAAGTTCTTAATGAAAAGACCATCCATAAAGATTGCGAATAATGCTTTTTCCACCATTTTAGCCACCCTTTGCTCTCTTCTTTGCTCTCTGGTAATTCACTATCGCCATCAAGGACCCTATTGTCAGGAAAGCTCCAGGAGGAAGGATCATTGTTGTAACGGAAGGATTGATTGGCAAAGTGATCAAAGTGTAATCGAATGTTACTATCTGTCCGGTACCAAGGAGTTCCCTTATACCGCCGATTAGCATCAGAACCAACAGGAAACCTGTTGAGATACCAAGACCATCTATGAATGAATAGAATACATTATTCTTGTTAGCATAAGCCTCGGCACGTCCGATAATAATGCAGTTAACCACGATAAGCGGTATGAAAACACCTAACGCCGCATACATGGGCGGGAAATACGCCTGCATTATCATCTTTACTATCGACACAAAGGTCGCTATGATGATAATGAATATTGGAAGTCTTACTGCCGAAGGAATCTGTTTCCTCAGGGCTGAAACGAAAATGTTTGAACATACAAGCACAAATGCAGTGCCTGCAGACATACCGATAGCATTTTCGACTGATGTGGTCACTGCCAGTGTAGGACAGAGGCCCAGAACAAGTCCGAAGATCGGGTTGTCTCTTGTAATACCACGAATATATTCACTTAATGGGTCCATTAATACCACTACTCCTCTGCCTCTTCTATTTCACTTATCTTGGAATTCAGAGCATCTACCACTGCCTTTGAGGATATCGTTGCACCGGTGATCGCATCAACTGAACCACCAGAACTGGAAAGACCCAGTGATGCAATTGGCAGGTCAACGAATTGAGTCTGGAAAGCATCGTCCACGATCTTCGCACCAAGACCTGGTGTTTCTTCATGGCTCAGAATATTCATACCCCTGAGAGTTGTAAATGATGAATCCACGCCACCTGCAACGACGATGGGTCCCTGAGCACCTGCCTGCTGCTTGAAGAATGCATAACCGATGATATTACCAGAGGCATCTTTTGCGCGATAGTAAAGTACTTCCCTGTCACCCTCTTCATTGATGACAGCACCTTCAACACCCTCGAAATTGTTGTTAGCCTCAGGAATCAGTTCACCCAGAATCTCTTTTCGGGAATTTTCCTCGTTTATCTTAAGCTGTGCACTTGTAGGAACATAAGTAATAGCCAGCAAAAGAGCTGCTACCACTGATATGATAACAAGCTTGCCTATGACCACCATTGTCTCTTTATTAGATTCACTCATTCTTCATCACCTCGAATTTCATGGAGGCAGGAATCTTGTCCATCACACGTCTGTAAACCTTCACAGGGAAAGACTCTGTTCCGAATGATGAAGGCATTGTATTGATCTCTATGAAAGAAGCGACACAATTTGCAAGGAAGATACCGTATAATGTTCCGTCAACGTAGTTGCCGAAATAACCATAAATGGAAACCAGAAGACCACATGTAATTCCGTATATGACACGACCGTTCTTGGTTACAGGGGATGTTGCAGTGTCAGTTGCAAGGAAAAGAATTCCGAAGAAAACGATTCCTATCATTGCATAAGGAATCTCAGGGCTCATACTTAAGAAAGTGAAAAGCTGTGACATGTACATCAACGGATTCATTACACCTTCATGGATGAGTGCAGATACTCCTGAAAGGAATAACATGGTCTGTGGGAATAGAACCATTGTTGCAAAGAATGCAATCGGAACTCTCCAGTCAACATATTTCTTGTAGACCAGATACACTCCACCAATCAATGCAATCGGAGAAACATCCACAAGTAAACCTGCGCCGCTTTCAAGTATGAGGTCAGAGAACTGGCCGACATGAGGTATTGATGAAGACACCATATAGGAAGACCAGGCACTTTTGATAAACACCCATGATACCAGAACGGGATTGAATATATAAGAACCAATTCCACCGAATACGAATTTTCCAACAGCTATAGCAAAGAAACCACCGATTACAGGAATCCATAAAGGAGTTTCCGGCGGAATAAGCAATGCCAGCATAAGTCCGACAAGTGCTGCATGCCCATCTGCAATCGTAATCTTCTGTTTGGTTAAAGCCTGTATTCCATATTCGGTTGCAACAGCACCTAATACTGATGCAAGGATAATCCCAAGTGCAGGAACACCAAAGAAATAGATGGCTACAAGGCACAGAGGAAGCAGAGCAACTATTTTACTCATGTTCAATGACCTGAAGTCGAGTTTTGTTTTCTTATGAGGGGGGGCCGAAATTGTATATGTCATTTTTACTCACCTCCACAGCAACCAAGTTTCAGATTGGATGATTCCTTTGAAGGCATGTCCTCATAGGCCATCTCTATAGCATCTTTTGCATATCTGATAAGCTGTAATATATGTATCTTTGAAGGACAGACCGCTGCACAGTCACCACATTCGATACAGTTCTCGATATATATTTGTCTGCATTCGTCAAAACGACCCTGATCTGCCATAACAGCAAGACGGCTTGGTATTAGCTCAACCGGGCAGACATCCACGCAACGTGCACAATGGATGCATGCGATAGACTCGTCTCTTTGGACCTCTTCTGGTTTCTGTATAGAAATTCTTGTGGTCCCTTTTGTCACGGGTACCTGATCAGTGTACTGAGCAACACCAGTCCTTACACCATTGGCAATTAGCTTGCCAATCTCACCGGTAAACCCACATGCTTCAATAACATCCTTGAAAGGAGTACCTATTTTTACCTGCATATATTCAAGGTCATCAGAGACGCCTTCAATGGAAATAACAGTTTCATAAAAAGGCTTTCCTGCATTGAAAGCATTGTAAAAGGCTTTAGCAGATTTAACACCACAAACAGCAACTCCCACATCCGTAGGATCGCAGCCAACCTTCACCTTCCTTCCTGTTACATTATAAGTAAAGAAATTAAGGATCTTTTTTCCATAAATGTGTTTTTGGGAAACAACAACTATGTCTGAATCCTGTTCCTTGAAGTAGTAACCTATTCTGCGGCCACCTACCAAAGGAGCCACTTTTATCTTTTTATTATCGACTTCAATACTTTCAAAAGCATTGATTGATTCCGAATCGTCGGTTCTCAATACAATTGCTCCTTTTTTAGCACCTGCCGTTTTCATAAGCAGTCTGAGAGCATTGATTCCATGGGATGCATATTCCTTGGGAGTCTTGAATGTGCCGCCAATCCATTCAGAGGATGTAGCATTAATAAGCACTGTGTCGATCTTCTTGCCCTGTGGTTTAAGGACAGTATGAGTAGGCATTCCATAATGCTCTACGATACCTGATTCCTTTATGAGATCTGCAAGCTCCTCAGATGAAAGATCCTTGCCAGGAGAGAATTCAACGGTCTCGTTACTGTCTTCCGGCTGGATGACAATACTCATTGCCTTGTTACCATCAGGATGAGCATACTCTTCAATAGCAAGAACCTCACCGCAGACGCTAGAGTGGACAGCAGATGAGTAGTATTCCTTGCTCTCACCTATTTTCTGGCCAATGAGAACCCTGTCGCCCTTCTTTACAAGGGGTTCACAGACAGCACCTCTGTGCTGTCTTAGTGGAATTATTATTTTTTCCGGTAATTTATCCAATGTTTTGATTTCCACATTACCAACTCCTTAGAATGCAGGCTCCCTTTCTACCTCAGTTGGCTTCGCGCCGGGGATTGTTACTTCTATTGTCTTTGTGGAGAAATCGGTTGGTGGATCAGTCTCTGCCGGATCTTTATCATAGCCGATTAACTTCCAGTTTATCACCGGCACAATGTCATGACAATCTGAACAATCCTGGGCCCTATCTCCAAAGTGAACGTTCTGAAGCGTATCAGAAGCTGATACCCCATGACAATCTGCACATTCAAGCGGATCGGCAAGACCTATACCGGAACTGGCAATATTGTGACTTACCTGATAATACATCACCACATGCCTTAGAATCGCATTCGGATAATCCGGAGTTTCGTCCATGTTGCCATCATATGAACGGATCTCACCTTCAGTGATAACACCGTCATTATCTGTATCAGCACTTAGCACATCAGATGGTGCTATCGGATTACCAATTGATGGACTGTTATCAGGATTGGCAAGCACGTCCTGGTCGACCCCTTCGTCCCACCAGATACCTGTGATCATGTTGAACGGTTTTAGCACTGAATGGTTTTCTCTTTCCTGTGCTGTTGGCAACTGGTCATAGTACACACCTTCTGACCATGAAAGAGTAGGTGTGAACATGGAATCATAAATGACATCTTCACGAACACCGTTTGCCCAACTGAATTCCCTGATAACCGGTGTACCAGTGACATCACTGCCTGGAAGTGCCGGAATATGACATGATTCACAGCTTATGAATTCAAGGTGGGCATCAACCATTCCACCGTGTGATATACCTTCGTGACATCCAGATGAATCACAATCCAGTACACCGCTTTGTGCTTCATGGATGGATTCGGACTCGAACAGATATGCCCTTCCGCCTATCTGGTGTTCTTCTGTTTCATGACATTCCTGACAGTCAACAGCATCGTGAACATCATAGGAAGCTGAATCTTCAAGTGTCCATGCTACAGCAGTTGTTGCAACGTCGCCTGTGTGACAGTTGCTTCCACAGAGTGCCTTGCTTGGTGCACCGTTGACCTCATCATGAACTTCAGTCACAAGAGGAAGAGGTGCCAGAACATCAAGGACATAACTTGCTACATAGAGAGGTTCTTTCTGCAACTCAGCCCTGGATTCTTCGATCGCAGCTTCGTTTGCATTTGCGAAATCACCTGAAGCTATGCTTTCTGCACGTGCCTCAAAGTCATATCCTCCAACCTGCTCGTGACAGATCATACAGTCAATATCAACTCCATAATCTGCCATGTAACCGCCACCAGGATGGACCTGCCCATAGGTTACTGCCATAGTGTCGACATCAATACTGTCAACATCAACACCATATTCCATGATAGATGACCATTTTTTCAAGTCCTGTTCTACATGATATGATTCGGAAACTTCCTCGTACACACCTACATGACAACCGCTACATGAACTGTCAGACCATTTCTGTTCAGTCATGTAATGAGCAGAGAGAGCTTCATTGCCGCTGTAGCCAATAAAAGCATACACTCCGGCTGCAGCGAACATCACGACGAGGATTCCAACCAGAATTACATTCAATTTAGCCATGCTTACCTCGTCCTCACTTCTCTGCAACTTCCTCGAGTTGTCTGATCACAACTATAATGCTGTTTCTCAGACTCTGCTCATTTGTTATTTTCATGTCATTTGAGACGTACTTACTGATCTCGAATGACTTGCGCACTACACGTACATTGAAGTCAAAGACTTTATCAAGAAGACCTTTCTGTGGACTTATTCCTAAAAAGTCCACATCCATATGATTACCAAGTACATTCGCTTTAAGTTCAATTTTATCTAGAGATGAACCTGGTTTCACATAAATTATGTGATGTTTTACAAAACCAAAGTGCTTCTCGATACCTCTCCAACCGTATTCTTCCATTAACTGATGAAGAGCGACAACAAGATACTTATCCTTGCTTGAACTGTTTCCCGTACCTGATCCTGTGCTGGGATTGCTCATTCTATTACTTCCTTCAGATGAATATAATAACTAAAACAGACGGAAAATCGTTTCCTTCTGTATCGCAGTACATAAGTTTAATATTAATTATCTCTTTTCATACTGCATGAGGTATAAAACTGTTGCCATTGGACTGATAGCGATTTTCACAGTATTATTCGTTATAAATTATGCAGCTGACCAGAATACAGACATAACAGTCGAACAAGTAAGTCACTCCCAAACCAGAAGTCTGATGGATACAACTGTCACAATATCAGTAATCGATTCCAACGAAACACATGCCTTGGAAGTTATCGACCGTGCTTTTGACAGAATGTATTATGTTGACATACTTATGAACAACTACGACAATAAGAGTGAACTCAGTCTACTTAATGAAGAAGGAGTCGTCAACAATGCAGACTCTGAACTTATCTATGTGATCAATAGATCCGTGTATTACTCCGAAGTGAGCGGAGGAGCCTTTGATATATCCATACAGCCTGTTCTTGACCTGTGGGCAAGCAAGTACAGCCCAGGCGGAACTTACCAGGATCCAACGCATGAGGAAATCAATGAAACACTTATGCTGGTGAATTATTCTGCTATAATGATCGAGGGGGACAACATCACTCTTGGAACTGATATGAGAATAACTCTTGGAGGAGTTGCAAAGGGTTACGCAGCAGACCTTGCAATTGAATCGATGATTAATGACGGCATAAGTTCAGGTTTTGTTAATGCTGGTGGCGATGGAAGATACATTGGCACCAAGCCAGATGGTAGCCAGTGGCGAATAGGATTGCAGAACCCGGAAAAAAGCGAAGACGCGGTGACCATCATAAATGTCGAGAATATGGCTGTTGCCACAAGCGGCAATTACGAGCGCTATTTCAATGATACTGCAAGAGTATCACACATCGCAGACCCCCGAACAGGTTACCCTTCCCAGAACCTCATCAGTGCAACCATAATAGCTGCTTCTGCAATGGATGCTGATGCATTTGCTACAGCAGTATTCATACTTGGAGAAAAAGATGGCATGGACATGATAGAAAATATTGATGAAATTGAATGTCTTCTGATCACAACGGATAAGAGGATCATACGTTCCAGTGGTTTTTCCAGTTACGAGAATAATTAAAAGAAACGGACATTCATTTCAGGCTGACTTCATGCAGAGTCTCATAAACGGGACCATTTGGCGTCAGCGTGCTCTTTTTTAATTTCACAGTATCAACCTGTATCGTCCCGATATCTACATCTGCCAGTTTTTCAAGCAACTCAAGGAACTCTTCTTTTTTCTTTTTTGGCAAATACTTAACTCTGGCAAGTGTTGCATGAGCACTAAAATGATGAAGATCATGTTCAAAGTCAAAGGAAGAGAGCGAGCTGTTAATTAATTCATATAATTTGTCAAAATTCCCATCACAACCTAACCACATGACCTTGGCGAACTTTGGCTTTGGGAATACACCAAGCCCTTTAATGCGTGCTTCAAAAGGTTCACATTTTACCGAATCAAGGGCTTTTGCAATATCAGGAATCCGGTCATCAGGAATATCGCCCAAAAACTTCATCGTGATATGTACTATATGAGGATCTACAAATTTGAACTTGAAATCATTGAACTTTGACTGGACATCTGCAATTTTATCATGCACCCCCACAGGGAGATCAACCGCAACAAAAGTTCTCACCAAACCTATCACCAATTATGATTTATATTGGGGGCATAAATTAATAGCGCTAAGGAACAGGTTTTATTTATAAAGTAAGAATATGTAATATATTATAATCTGTTATTTATATCGGTGATATAAACAGAGGGGATAATTTGGACAGTACAAAAGTAGTTGTCAATGCTGCTATAAGGCTTGCAGAGGAGCTGAAGTCTACTGCAATCATAATATCAGGAGATATCAATTTAGAAAGACCAGAAACATCCATACCTGTTTATTTTGCAAGCCGTAGACAAAAAACACTCATAGACCATCTTGTGGCAAGCAGTAAAACAAAAGAAGACCGGTCAAAGGAAATTATGGATAAGATCAACCAGCAGGCTTCCGGAAAAACAGAGCATGTGGAAAACATCTCAGCCATAGAGTTTATGCTGGAAGAGATTGAAAAGGGTACAGTTATAGGAATAGTTGAAAGCAAGGATTCCTATGCCATCGTTGTTCACAATCTTGCTGACAATAATATAGTGAAGATATTGAATGAGTGTGAAGAAAGAATATCTGCTGAAATACTGCGTGCAGTGTTGAAAATAGCTTTCGATATATCCAATACTGGCCGTGAAGGAAAACAGATTGGCACAGCATTCATAGTAGGAGATGTTGAAGAGGTCATGATACGCTCGCATCAAATGATCCTGAACCCATATGCAGGACAGGCAGAAGAAGACAGGGATGTTCTGGACAGGAAGAACTGGGAATCCATAAAAGAGTTCGCCCAACTGGATGGTGTTTTTGTCATATCAGAAGAAGGAACTGTAGAAGCTGCAGGCAGATATCTGGATGTTGATGCCAGAGATATAGCCGTAGAAAAAGGCCTCGGTGGCCGACACGTATCAGCTGCAGCAATCACAAGAGATACGGTATCTATTGCGATAACAATATCAGAATCGGGTGGTGTGATTCACATCTATATGGATGGAAAGGAACTTTTGCATATAGAGTCCACAGAAAGAGCAGCACGTCTGCATTAATGGCATAAATGCTCAAAATGAATTGAATGGCCAGAGTGCGAATGCATGGTAGTATCAGATTTTCCACTCCCCTTCAACAAAGAGTAGTAACTATAAAACCAGGGATGTATGTGCTGGCAGGCCATATATCACGTCCTTCCCAGAAGGACTCCAGCAGACCTTCATTTTCCACCCTGCACTGGGTGGTATACATGGTGACTGATTTGATGGTGTGTTTACCCTCGCTTAGGTCCTTAATGGCTTTTATGATGTCATAACCGTGCAGCTGCTCCTGACAAAATTAGATAGGAAGTGCTTGATCACCTCTTTGACCAGGAGAGAAAACAAAGAGAAGTTGTTGCAATTAAAGCAAGGATAAGGTTCGCTGTTTTTCCGGTAAACAAAAACACCTGATGATTTAGACTTTGAATTCTAGCCACCGACTGACAGGAAAGTAATGGAAGACTTGGCTGCTCTGAGATTTGACTGTGTATGTGGGCAGGGACGATAATACTATATCTTATAGTAGTCAACTTTTAATTGATTAACACCGTTAACAATTGGCTGAATAGTTATCGGAAAAGAAGGGGTGGAAAAGAAATGAAAAGGGGTAAAATAGGACTGTTAGTGTTATTTTCATTAATCGTGATCGTTATATCGGGGTGTGTCTCACAGAAGCCAGAAACTACTGATTCAGATGCCGAAACGATTCAAGGGAAGGTATTGGATGTTAAAATGAATCCTGTGCCAGGTGCCCTCGTACAGGTGGTGGGGAAAACTGCCACCAATGCCACGGCTTCGGATGGATCTTTCAAACTTACCAACGTTGAACCTGGCTCAGTATATCTTTACGTAACTTCACCCTCGGAAGCGTACCTGGATGGTGAAAATCTTAAGTCGATACCTGTCGAATTTGGTTCGACAGTTTCTGATGTCATGAATACTCTCTCGGGCAGGCCGAGCAACCAGTCGACCTACGTTGGCATGGAGACGTGCCAGATGTGCCACGGCAGGGTTTGGTCCGACCTGTTCGAAACTTATGATGGCACCGGGGATGCGTCTGCCCATTCCCGCTTCGTGGTTCAGGGTATCGATCAGATGGTCTATCCTGACATGTGGCCCGAACCCGGTGACAAAGTGCTGCCCCGAGATCCACAAGGCGACCTTCTTATGGTGCAGGACCCACAGGATGGCGAAGGACTTGTGAATGTTGTTCTTTGCACCCGGGATAAAGAAGGAGATCGAGAGTATCTGTTTAAATTCTATCCGGAAAGCGACAAGAAGTTAACCGAGAACGACCTCGACTGCTCAGGGGCTGACGGGGACATTTTCGCCTGGAAAGATGAACAGGACGCCGGAACGTACGATCCTGAAGAGAATCCCATTTTCATCCCTGTGGCAGCCACCATTGGAGGTCAGGGGAACTGGGGCGAGGGATGGGCAGATCCCAATCATGAACAAACCGACTCCCACCCTAACTTCGGTGAAGGCAAGCAACGTTACATGTGCCGGATGCAGGATGTGCCTTGGGTTCGCCAGTGGGCCAAAGAAAACAACGTGACCAACTGGCTTGAGGATGACTACACAGACTACATAGCCTATATGCCCTTGTACATCATGCAGGATGGTACTCCTGCAGATAGTGACGCTCTGGGTCCCAACGATGTGCCTGCACCCAAGTTCTGGCAG
Organism: Methanolobus sp. UBA32; assembly: GCA_002507205.1. Taxonomy (GTDB): domain Archaea; phylum Halobacteriota; class Methanosarcinia; order Methanosarcinales; family Methanosarcinaceae; genus Methanolobus. The sequence continues at coordinate 37,759 of DAZF01000045.1, forward strand.
AAGAGCCCCGACCACTGGGCCTATCCCGCAAACACAATGGCACGCAACTGTGCTGGATGCCATGCCACAGGCGGAATGATCGAGAAGCAAGATTTCGATGACGCCCACGAATCGGGCGACGCTAAACAGGTGGTCACGAACTTCGAGTTCAAAGACTTAGACATCACGTGCGAGCGGTGTCACGGCCCTGGCTCTGATCACGCGGAGAGTGGGGATATAACCAAGATAATCTTACCTCAGTATCTGACGGCCAAGGCGGGTAATGAGCTGTGCGGCCAGTGCCACGGATCCCATGCGGGCATGAGTGCTACCCCCGAAGGGATTCACAAATACCCCTATAACGGTAGTTACGAAAACTCATTGGGATATGGTTTCTTCGTGCCCGGCTTGTACGACATCGAAGACTTCTACTTCAATTATGATCAACCTACTTTCGGTCTCCAGGATTATTCCGGCACCTGGAAAGAGGGCACGTTCCACAGCTGGCCCGACCAGACTCACGCCCGGGCACACTCCCAGATGCTCTCTGAGATACGTCGCTCGGTTCACTACGACAACCCGTTCGAAAAGCTCACCTGCTTTACCTGCCACGACGCTCATACTCTGGGTGCTCCAGACCTTGAGGTAGACGGGGTCAAGTTCGAGGAAGCTGCCTACAATGACAACACGCTGTGTCTGGCCTGCCATGCGAGCCACGAGCCATTTGAGGATATTGCAAAAGAAGACTTACTTAACATTGCCGGGGAAGATGGGTTCATGACTCGTGATGCTGTGGCCCGTGCGGTCGTCAGGCACATGGAAGAGGAAGCCAGCATGGGTGTAGCTCCCTATACCCCAACCGATGAGACATCGCCAGTAGGCAGGTGTACCTCGTGCCACATGCCCAAAATCAGCAAACTTCAGGATGTGAAGGACGATGCTCAGTGGCATCTGGCTCTCGATGCGGACGGTAAAAGTGCTGTGGTTGAGGGTAATGTAGGATCACACGTGTTCGATGTGGTGTGGCCAGGCCAAAGCTCTACACTCGTGCCGTTCGCCACACAGGATGCGGACGTAATGCCCAACTCGTGCGGCAAGTGCCACGAATCCGCCCGTTTCAGCGGCGACGGTGACTGATACACAAACAAAAAACGACATATGAGTGAGGTATATACAAGCAACACCTCACCATTCTTATTTTTTTAATCTTATTTTTGTAGCATCCAAATAACGTAATCACTTAATCCAGCAGATAAGTCCTGCCTCATCTTTTTTCCAATTCCTACTCAACTAACTGACGAGGTTGTCTAATTCGAATTTTGACTTAAAGACCCACTTATTTTGTCACGCCTGATAAAATCGCGATCAATACTCATCTTGATAAATTGTTGATACATGAACTTCTTATGAAGAATTTATATTAATTATGCCAATTGATTGCTTTTTTCTTTTCAGATCCATTTCGGATAAAACAGCTTTTTTAATCGAATCAGTATCAATAGGCCGATTGTGGAAGGCTGAATAGTTACGTATGAAAATGCTGTTGAAAAAAGTGCATATCTAGGAGCATATGCAACGCCTGAGCTACACAGGTTTTTTGAGGAATGTCTGAATAAAATCAGTGAAGATCTTTTAGAGATACTGGAAGAAGATCCGAATATAGAAGAACTGCCCGGGAAGCTGGGACTATCGGATCAAAGCATAAACATACTACTGATAAGACTGGCTGCCAGGGGGGAAAATAAGATGATCAGACAAAGCAATATATATTAGGTACTATCATCCCCAATCAGATTAAAGATATTGAATCTCCTTTCGATACAACCTCTTTGTGCATGTGTCATACAGAAAATAACAAAAACATCTCCCTCAAAACTTTCATATCATCTTTCAGTGCTTGCTGATAACAATCTGATAGAAGGTAACAGAGAAGCTTCATGAATTACATACAGTCTTACAGAATTGGGTAAAAAGTATGCATTCATTGATGATTGAATATAGAGATCGTGTAATTAAAATTATTACAATCTCATAATTGCCATAAGAATGCTTTTTTTTTCTGATTTATCCATTTTTAGAACTGATAGTCTAGCAGTTCCACCGGATCATCGATAACGACTTCTAATTCTACTTCGTGTTGTCTTCAAACAGAGGACATGCAAAAAAGCTTGATTGGATTTGACAGTTGTGCACTATTACGACGAAAATGAGAGTAAAATGAGTAAATATAACGTATTAAACCATTTTTATAGAGCAAGAATAGGATACATACCTGAAAATGGCCGTTTAAGTTAACCAATTGACTAATAAAAAATAAAAATAGACCGGCATAATCTACCGATCATTTGCGTCAATATTACAACACCAACTACTTAGAATGGTACTTTAATTCCAACTGAACTCATTACCAGCGCATTGGCAAGGTAAAGTGAACAGAGACCAGTGACCAGGGTTATCAATCCTGCGATTCCCAGTGGAAGTACTCCAAAGAACACAAGTGCAAGACTGAAGAATGTGAGGTCAAGCACTATAAAGACCACGGTAATCATCTTTACACCAATCTTTAATGTGGCAATTGTAAGCAAAGTTGCTATGATACCCCACATAAGTGTGAAGTATGCCATCGATGGAGCACTGGCTGCTGCCATTGGTGCATTAAATAATCCTGCGGGGGCAAGGTTTATGTATGAAAAAGCAAGCCACCAGAAACCAAATATTGTGAATGCTGTTGCACCAAATGTGTCACCTTTCTTAAATAATTGTATACCTGCTAAAACTTCTGCCAGGCCACCAAGAGTTATTGCCATTGCTATGACCATTGTGGCATCTGAGAACATACCCATGTTTAAAAGTCCTGCAAATGTAGCTGCAAACCCAAGACCGTAGAAACCTACTGCTGCTGGGCTTCCTGCAGTTGTATCTTTAATTGTTACTTCTCCTTCCATAGTTTATCACTTCCCTAATATAAGTACATATAATTATTAAACAATATTAACAATGTTATAATTGTTTATTGCTGGTCTCAAAATAAAATACCAGAAAATTTTCCATCAGATTAAATGAATATCGTAACTGCTTGCTACCTCCATCAAGTGTTACCATTTTCACCTCCAGATAAGGACTTTGAAATAGAAGTATATATCATTTTTGATTATTACAAAATCGGATAATAGATAAAAGCAATTCATTTCTAAATTGAGCATTTAATAACCCTTTAAAATGGATATAATAGTCAAATAAAGCATTTTTACGGTTAAAACACTAAAAAAAACCTAATATATGTTAATAAACGAATACTGTGTAAATATATATACAAAAACGACAGGCGTTGTGTATGGTGTGCACAATTGATGCACAATCATTCCGAAAAGCTTATTAATAAGAATGAAATATAGATTTGCTTTCATTAACCACAAACAAAAGGGCACATTCAGCAAATCACAAAAATTAATTATATCTTGAAACGCAGAAGTGCTGCAATACCACCAAGTGCAAGCAATTTTTGACCAGGTTCAAATATTGTACTGAAGACCACTATTTTTCCCTGCGTGTGCTCCACTTCCTGTAAAAATGAATCAATGCTGCCCTTTTCACGCTCCATCCTCAACATCTCGTCAGCTACAAGGAGTGTCTCGATAGAACCATATCCAAGGGCCATCTTCACTTCTTCCAGACCATAGGCAACTTTTCCATCGATGGATATCTCTTTGAGTAACTCATCCATTAAACGGGATTCACGGGCTATACGTGACTCTTCCATGATCCTATCAACTGCCCCACGCCTCAATACTTCCTGAAAACCGGACATGCCTATTGAAGATGTATCCTCAGTAATGACTCTTGAGGCCAGTTCCGGCTCTTTGGACTGTATATATTTCAGAAAATCCTCCTTTGTGAATCCAGGGCCTGCAACAACGATAGCCTCAGATTCCGAAGCCGCATTTAGAAGCTGCCCTGCAATCTCCTCGAAAAAGACATTCCTCAGAGTACCTTCGCCCTTTCCTGATGACTGATTGATATGAGAATATACCTCTATGCCGTAATGACGCACAAGGCCAATATCCGCATCACCTTCTTCGATAGCCACCATGACTACTTTTGGGCGTTTTGAACTTGCTTCGGCTTCATCAATACGTTCAAGCTGATCCTTTTTCCATGTCTTTATGATAGAAAGATCAAGACCTTCTTCAACATTAAAGGTATGATAATGACCGGCATCCATCCCATGCTCAATAGGACCGTGTACTCTCAACCGGTTAGAGAATTTATGAAACTCAAGCTCCTCAACCCTAACACCGAGACGTACAGTCTTTTTCTCCACTTTTTCCGGCCGAAGTTTATCAGCCACCCCATCAGCCTTTCTCTTGGTCAGGGCAAAGATAAGGTCACCTTTCTCAATAATATACTTCAGGTGCCATAGGTCATCCAATGTTTCAGGAACCAGTGTGATCTCACCTTCTCTGCCTTTCAAATTTCTTTTTTTGACCCTCATTTATAACACCTTCAGAGCTACCTTATTAACAACAATATTCCTTCATAAAATAAGGAAATTAAAGCCATCACTGTCCCTTAATATCAGATTCCCCGGGCGGGAGCACCATTGCAATCTTATCAGGAGAGGCGATCTGCTTTATAAAATTTGTATCCTTTAATTTATCAACGTACATTTTGTATATCTTTTTCGCTACATCATTCTGGTTGAACTTACCCGGAACAACTTCAACGACATGTTCACCATGTTTACTGACAGCTGACAACGGACCGCCTATAACCCTGGTATTCCCCTTAAGTTGAAGGCCTACCGCCGCACCTACCTGCACATCCTTGAAATAATTCCTCTCGCCACGAATCACGAATGAACCTTTCTTAAGATACTCTCCGGATTCAGGGGTTTTAGATACCTGTTCAGGTTTTATCCAATAGCAATCACCACTGAACTGACCGGATTTCCATACACTTGAATATGATATCACAAACTGTGCAGTCTCACCCAGAGTTTGCTCAGGCACTTCCTCACCCTGTGTTTTGATAACCGTAATAGGAGCACCGGGAACCTGCGTGTGGAAAACAATATCCCTCTTTTCCATGTACTTCTTCACGATCTCCTCATTGCTGTCCGCATCCCTGCCGGCAATCACCAGGAAACCATCGGACGACATGAACCACCTGTAACGCTCATACCAGTATTTCTTTGTATTGACCTTACGTTTATTGGATACTTTTTTCTCCCTCTTTTGCATTACAAGTTTTGTATCCTCTATGGCCTTCAGAGCCCCCTCCCTTTTCCTGGTGAGCTTTTTAGCCTTGTCGTAATAGACCTGAGCATTTTGAGGAATGGTTAATTTAATATCAATGGTTGCTTTTGTCCCGTCAAGGTCAAGGACGATATTTCCGGCTGCAGAATCAATACTTGTGATCCATTTTGCAGCAGGTATAGAATCCTTTGCCTTTTTAAGTATGGACTTGATATCATCCCATGAATATCCCTTTGTACGGGCTTGCTCCAGGACAGCGAGTATTTCCTCTATTTCAACATAGTAGGCATATATCTTTTCTGCCACCTGAGTATGCTTTTGGGCATCTTCCCCAAACTTTCCGATTGCAGCCTGTTGTTTATGGAGCCTGCGTTCAAAAACATCCACCTTTTCTTTTTTGACAGCAGTTACCTCTTCCTGCACGGATTCTGCAGCCATCTTCCCGAAGAATGCATCAAGTGCGGCATTGAATGTCGGAAATGGCTCTTTTTCATACTCATTGTAAATATCAAGCTCAAAGGGAAGCACATCAAATGCCTGCTTCTCCCCTTTGACATCTTTTTTGACCACACACGGTTTAAGGTTCCCGGACAGAAGAGGAGAGAATACACCCCTTAATGCAGCAATGATGGCTGCGATGCCATCTGGACCTATAGCCTTTGCAGCCTCACTTTTATTGATACCTGACCTTGAGCAGACCTCTTCAGCAAGGACACCGCCCAGATTGAATCGGGTAGCAATGGTCCTCACTACATCAGCATCAGACATGGAGAATGCTTTTTCAAGATCCTCCACACCTGCATCCACCGGGCTTATCTGAGCTTCAGGGTATTGGTATACCTCGCCACTACGTATCCTTCTTCCCTTGAAGGATACAGGCTTCATGGGCAGGATGATCTTTCTTTCGGAGTCCAGAAGAACAATGTTCCCCGGAGAGAATAATTCAACAACAAGGATGGTATCCACACCACCACGTACAATACCTAACTCAAGTATCCTGTCAAAGTCATACTGCTTGACAAATGTGTGNNAGTGCTGGCTCATGTGGGCGCGCTTGCCTGCCTCAATTACAAGGTTATCCCTGCCTTTGTTGTAAACAAAAAGGTTTATCCTGATCTCATCAGTTGCCGGCTGATATATTTTAGCTATTTTTGCATCTATTATAGATGTCTCACCAGAGCTAAGCTCAAGTGCAAGAGTAGCTACATCAGCACTTGTCATTTCCTTCTTCATGCGGGGACTATTATGTAGATGGTGACTATAAGGTTTATGACGCATTAAATAGATTAAATAGCAAATCATGATTCCCGGAGAGGAGACAAAAACATCAGATGAATGAGAGCACAAGACAATATTTAGTATCTGCATTCCAGAATTACTATTCCCGGGCAGACATAAGACTGCCACCAGAATTCACATCGAGGGAATGGGGATTCATCGAATTCACAAGTGGCCAGGATACTTTCATGAAGAGACATCGTGCCTTTGGTTCCGAAGGTGAACTCCATGATTACCTAAGAGGCATTGGCCCGGCACACGCTTACTATTCAGTGGCATATTACGAGTACCCCGGTGCCCCAAAGATGAAAGAAAAAAACTGGTTAAAAGCAGACCTTATATTCGATATTGACTCCGACCACCTGCCCGGCGACATTAATTCGTATGCCGACATGCTTGAAAAAGGCAAAAGAGAAACGTTGAAACTCCTTGAATTTCTAATAGGGGATTTTGGATTCAACGAAAATCAGGTACATGCTGTTTTTTCAGGAGGAAGAGGATACCACTTCCACATCAGTGAGGAATCTGTGCTTTCACTGGGAAGCCCGGAGAGAAGAGAAATTGTTGATTATGTAAGCTCCAAGGGCCTCAACCTGGAAAGGATATTCTCCAAAAGAGATATTACAGGAGATGCAGGGGCTGAATCAGCTAAAATGGCAGTGCTTCCATCAGAGGATGAAGGAGGATGGGGCGGGAGAATCAACCGCTACCTCATATCATACCTTTCATCCCTGGCCAGAGATGAAAATGCTATTAAGATACTGACAGGATTCAAGGGAATTGGGAAAAAGACTGCAGAGAATTTAGTGGAAGTCTTCCAGGATGAAGCACGTGTGGCATCGTTACGAAATGGCAAGATGGATGCACTTGGAGGAATCAAGAAAGAGATACTGGAGACGATCGTGAAGCAGGGTGTTTCCCAGATGGCTGCGTGTGTTGACGAGCCGGTCACCGCAGATATCAAGCGTCTGATACGCCTCCCCGGGTCACTGCACGGCAAATCAGGGATGAAGGTCACAGCCCTTTCCATACAGGAACTTGAAGAATTCGAACCATTGAATGATGCCATTGTGTTCAGTGATAAGTCGGTAAAAATAAAAGTGATAAAACCGTTTGCTGTGCAAATGAAAGGAAAGGACCTCATGGTCGAAGAAGGCGTACAGGATGTACCGGAGTATGCCGCAGTATATCTTATGTGTAGAGGTGTAGCGGAATATGGATCACACTGAACTCAAAAACGTGCTCAGGGAAGAAAGCAGTTCTGCACTTAAGTCACTGCACCCGAGCTTTTTCCCGGATGTGGAAAAATACGTGAAGGAGCTTGAAGAAGAGATACTCAATGTAAATAATCCACGCTCCGTTGAGTCAAAGATGCTTGATACTGAGTTGCAGAGTGCGATCACAGATATTGAAGTGATATTTATACGCCGCATCCGCAAAATAATAACCAGTGCAACAACAAATGCATTTTCCAGCAAGTCCCCTTCCCAGGATCTGGGCAAACTGCTTCCTGAAGAGAGGAAAGTATATGATGCTGTACTTTCAGCCATTAATACAGCACGTAAAGAATTGATCGAACCGATACTCGACCCCCAGATGATCAAGAGCAGAGTGAAGACAGGTGCAGGAAAAGAGACTTTAACCCCTAATACAAAGGAAGATGTGCAAATTGACCGTCGTGATGGCGAGCAGTCGATAGCTGCCAGTCCCGGGAATGACAGGGACAATAAAGATGAAATAGGCAAAAGTAATATAAATAAAGAATTCGTTGTTGTGCGAATACTGGAGGACCTGCCTACTTTCAAGGCTATGGATAATCGCAATTATACATTACATGCCGAAGACGTTGCCGTTTTACCGGCCCTGAATGCAAAAGGGCTGATCAAACGAAATGTGGCACAAATAATCCTATAAAAAATATCTAACTTATCAAGGTGAAGATAATGAAGATTCCAAAGAGATTCAGAACATACTGCCCTTCATGCAAAAAACACACAGAGCATGTTGCGGAAAGAGTAAAGAAGGGAAAAGCATCATCACTGACGCACATCGAAAGACAGAAGAAACGCCAGACCGGAATCGGAAACAGTGGTAAATTCTCAAAGGTGCCTGGTGGAGACAAACCAACAAAGAGAATATGGCTCAGATACAGGTGCTCAGAATGTAACAAGGCACACCAGAGACCATGCTTCAGAGCAAAGAAATTCGACTTCGCGGAGTGATTCAGATGAACAAACCAAAGAGCAGATTTTTACGTGTAAAATGCAATGATTGTGAGAACGAGCAGGTAATATTCGGCAGTGCAAGCCGCAAGGTAACATGCCTTGTATGCGGAAGAACACTCGCAGAACCTACCGGCGGAAAGTCAACAATCACAACACACATACTCGAAGTACTCGAGTAGATAAAAGTGATTTATAATGGATGAGAACATTTGGCCCGAAAGCGGGGATTTTGTTGTTTGTACCGTAAAGAGCGTTACGGACTTTGGTGCATACACCACCCTTGAAGAATTCGATGGAAAGGAAGGATTTATCCACATATCGGAGATCAAGGCCGGATGGGTCAAATATGTAAGAGACCACGTACGTGAAGGTCAGAAAGTAGTCTGCAAAGTATTGAATGTAGACCCTTCACGCCGCCACATTGACCTGTCCCTAAAGGATGTCAACGAGCATCAGAAACGTGCGAAGATACAGGACTGGAAGAACGAACAGAAGGCATTTAAGTGGCTTCAGTTCGTTTCAGAGGAAACAGGCACCGGCGAAGAAGAGATGGATAAATTAAAGCTCAAATTGCTGGAGAGCTTCGGCAGCCTTTATTCCGCATTTGAAGAAGCAGCCATCAATTCAGAGGATGCCTTCAACGAAGTAAAGATGAAGAAGAAGCTTGTTTCAAGCATCGTCAGTGTCGCTCAGAGCAACATCAAATTGCCTTTTATAGACATTGCGGGATTTGTAGACCTTAACTGCTTCCTACCTGACGGAATCGAGATCATTAAGCAGGCCCTTAGCGCCGGAAATAATGTTGAGAAAGATGAAGATGTCAGAGTGGAGATCAGTTATACCGGTGCTCCAAGATATCGCATAAAAGTGATAGCTCCTGACTATAAGAAAGCAGAAGCGGTATTGAAGAAGTCTGCAACAGCAGCAATCAGTACTATTGAAAAGCTTGGTGGAAAAGGCGAATTCCACAGGCACAATGACACCGTAAAGGCGTGAGATACCTTTGGGACAAAAAATCTTCAAATGCAGGAACTGCGGCAGATACACACTGGAAACAGTCTGCCAGCAATGTGGTTTGAGTACTGTTAGGCCACAACCTGCAAAATTTTCCCCAAAAGACCCTTATGGAAAATATCGCAGGTTAGCGAGAAAGGAGGGAATTCTATGCAGGAAATAGAAGTAATTCGTATCAAAGAAGACGTTCAGCTTAAAGACCCTATATTAATAGTGGGACTTCCCGGAGTGGGACATGTTGGAAAACTTGTCGCTGAACACCTGGTAGAAGAACTCGACGCAGAAAAAATACTGGAGATATATTCCCATCATTTTCCACCTCAGGTTCTTGTAGATGAGAACAGTGAGATTCATCTGGTAAACAATGAGATCCATGTTTGCAAAACCGAAAAGTATGACATACTGGCACTCATAGGAGATCACCAGAGCTCTTCAACAGAAGGACATTATAAGCTCTGTACACTTTACCTTGATATTGCCCGGGAATTTGGAGTGAAAAGAATATATACACTTGGTGGCTTCCCTACCGGACAACTTACCTATTCTGACGAAGTACTCGGTGCAGTTAACAACACAGAACTTGTTGAAGAACTCAAAGAGCACGGAGTCACCTTTAAGGAAAACGAACCCGGCGGAGGGATCGTTGGTGCTTCCGGACTTTTGCTCGGAATGAGCAAATTAAAGAATATAGATGCAGCATGCCTTATGGGACTCACTTCCGGTTATCTTGTAGATCCTAAAAGTGCACAGTCATTGCTTAAGGTCATCTCTAAGATATTAGAGATAGACATTGATGTAGGACCTCTTGAAGAGCGTGCCAAGGAAATGGAAAAGATTGTTGCAAGGCTTAAGGAAGTAGAGCAGCAACAGAAAGGAATACCTGACATGAACTCTGTCAAGGATGAGGACCTGAGATATATAGGCTAAGATCCAATGTTAATCAATGCCGACCTTCATCTGCATTCCAAATATTCGATGGCTTGCTCGAATAAAATGGAACTGCCGGTAATGGCAGAGGAAGCGGCGAAAAAAGGTATAGACCTGGTTGCAACAGGGGACTGTACACATCCCGATTGGTTAAAGGAAATCAAAAAGGCAGCAGTGGATGATGAGACTGTAGCCATCGGGAAAACTAATTTTATAATCACTACTGAAGTGGAAGATAACAGCCGCGTACATCACTTGCTTCTTTTACCATCTATCTCAAAAGCTGAAGAGCTTGCAGAGAGATTGAACAAATATGCCAATCTCAAGGTTGATGGAAGACCCACGGTCAGGCTTAATGGATGTGAAATTGCCGAGATTGCAAAGGATATAGATGCAATGATAGGCCCCTGTCATGCATTCACTCCATGGACAGCATTGTATGCATACCATGATTCCCTCAAAAGTTGCTATGGAGATATGACAAACTATGTTTCATTCCTTGAACTTGGCCTGAGTGCTGATAGTGACTATGCCGACAGGATAGAAGAACTCCACAGACTTACTTTCCTTTCCAATTCCGATGCACATTCCCCCTGGTCCAACAAACTCGCACGGGAGTTCAACCAGCTCAACGTTCCTGAAGTGTCCTTTGAAGGACTCCGAAAAGCGATCTTAAGAGAGGACGGCTACGGAGTTACCTATAATGCAGGATTCTACCCACAGGAAGGAAAATACAATGAATCCGCATGTATCAAATGTTATACACATTACAGCTTAGAAGAATGCCTGGCATCCAACTGGAAATGTGCCAAATGTGGCGGAATTATCAAAAAAGGTGTTAAGGACAGGGTGAACGAGCTTGCGAATTACGATGAACCAAAACATCCCGCACACAGGCCGCCATATGTACACCTGATGCCCCTTTCTGAGATCATCATGACAGCTCTGGGACATGCAAGCATAACCACCAAGGGCGTGCAGACTGCATGGAACGGCCTGATGCAAAGATATGGTAACGAATTGAATGTGCTCCTGAATGCCAATCTCAGCGAAATGGATTTCCCGGACAAACGTGTTGCAAATGCAATACTTGCCTTCAGGGAAAAGAGACTCATAATACACCCCGGTGGCGGTGGCCAGTACGGCCACATTGAGATTCCAAAAGAAATAGAGGATATAAAACCAGCTCACCATAAGGATAATCAGAGTTCTCTCTTTGACTTCTAAACATTACCTCGTTACCTTTTTAAGAGATTAAGACCTTCAAACCCAAAGTGCCGAGGTGGCAGAGCGGACTAATCCAGTGGCAAATGTCCTGGAGTCCATACGCGACCGGCTCGAGACCGGTTTCTCCGGAAGGAGTGCTTGGGTTCAAATCCCAACCTCGGCGTTCTGCTTTTTCCAACAATAGACATGCATAGTACTTATTTTTAAAGTATCAATGAGAAACTTCAGATAAATCAAGTTCCATAGATTTTTACATTTACATAAATATTTATATACCAGTCCTTGAAATATTGTATTAGGGATTTTAAGTAAGGGAGGAAATTTTTAAAAGAAGAAAACAGTAATTACAAATCTCAAAAAGGGCGGTTTGTTTTAGCTGGTATCATTGGGCAGTAAACACCCACCTTTAATTAGTTTTATTGGTTTCCGTGCAGGAATTTTAGACCATCTGAGGTTTAATTCATACTTTATGACAGGTCATTGCCATTATTAGATTATTCCGACCGCAAATATCTTTAATAATGAAGTAAAGGAACCTTACATAGTATGTCAATTAATATAATAATTATGTTATGGTAAATCCGAAGATGATACCAACAAAAAATAACCCTAAAAATGAGGCTGATAATGAAGATTATCAGAAGATAATAAAAGAGCTAAAAGAAAAAACAGACGATCTAAGTGCCAGATTAGAGGCATCTGAGTCTGAATTAAACGAAGTTAAACAGTTTTACACTGAAAGACTCGACAACCTCAACGATGTTCTTTTTTCAGTTGATACCGAGGGTTATTTCACATACATCAATCCTGCCATTAAAAATATAACCGGCTATGAGATAGAAGAGGTTCTTGGAACGCATTTTACAAAACATGTCCATCCGAATGATGTTAGCGGACTGCTTGAAGACATTGAAAAAACAGTTTCAGGCGAACATAAGCCCTACATGTTCAGAATAATCAAGAAGGATGGCTCAATAAGTTATGTGCACACAACATCCCGCCCAATTGTTAAAAATGGAGAATTCGCAGGCATCAATGGCCTTATGGTTGATATTGCCAGGTTGAAACAGATAGAGTTCAAACTTAAGGAAGAGAGGGACAGGGCACAAAAATATCTCGATATCGTAGGAGTTATCATTCTCGTCATGGACAGAGAAGGGAAGATCAAACTGATCAACAAAAAAGGATGCGAACTGTTAGGATATGGAGAACGTGACCTTATATCTAAAAACTGGTTTGAAATATCAGTCCCTGAAGAACTTCAGATAAAAGCTAAAATTGACTATTCCAGACTGATGGACGGAAAGATCGAACTTCGACCTTATTTTGAAGCCCCCATCCAGATCAAAGATGAAACAAGGTTCTTTGCATGGCATAACATCTTACTTGAGGACGACGAGGGTAATATTACAGGAGTGCTATCATCAGGGAACGACATCACTGACCGAAGAAAGGCTGAAGAAGCACTTGTTTTTGCTAAGCTGATATCTGATAATGCCCATCGTACAAAGAAACAGTTCCTTTCTAACATCAGTCATGAACTCAGGACACCTTTAAACCTGATAATCGGATATTCCGACCTGCTCCACGAAGACTATGTCGGCACCACAAATGAAGCACAAAAACAATACCTTGAGGTTATCAAAAGAAGTGGTAATCGATTGCTTCTTTTAATTAACTCCATGATAGAGCTCTCAGCCATTGAAGAAGGAAAAACAGAACTTGAAATGAAGGAATTCTATATCCCCATACTAATTAAGGATATAGAGAATTCAACACGCCCGATGGCAAAAAAGAAGCAAGTGAATCTGGAGTTCGAACTTGAAGATGATGTGACAACCATATGTGCGGATAAAGAAAAAATAAAAACCGTTCTTTATAATCTCATTAGCAATGCAATAAAGTTCACATCTTTGTCAGGAGATGTAAAAGTTAAAATCGCCAGGGATGAGCAAATGTTAAAAATATCCGTCAAAGATACAGGTATTGGCATGGAAAAATCGGAGATGGATAAATTATTTCAACCATTCTCGCAAATTGATTCTTCGCTCAATCGTAGATTTGAAGGTGCTGGCCTTGGACTTATAATAGTGAAAGAATTCATAGAAATGCATGGTGGAAACATACAGGTTGAAAGTGAAATAAACAAAGGAAGCAATTTTACCTTTTTTATCCCCATGCTCCCTGAAGAAAACCAGACACAAATCAGGCATCTTTTAATTTAACTGCAGTGCCATAAGCAAGCAATTCAGCTGCACCGGCCATTGTCTGGGAAGTTGTGAATCGCACATTTACAACTGCATCAGCACCAATTTCTATTGCATTTTCCACCATACGGTCAAATGCCTCTTTCCTTGCCTGTGTAAGCATATCGGAATAACCTTTTAGCTCCCCGCCAACGATATTTTTCAGAACTGCCATAATATCACTCCCGATATGTTTGGCACGTACAGTATTCCCGAATACCACAGCAATTATCTCAAGTTCCTTTCCATCAATTCCGTTTGTTGTTGTCACGATCATTGACATCCCTCAGTTATTTTCTTTTTTCAAGATGAAAACAAAACTACTACCCTTACCTAATTCACTTCTGGCAGTTATTGTTCCGCCCTGGCCTTCTATAATGCCTTTGACAATTGACAGGCCAAGACCGGTTCCTCCGACTTTACGAGTGGAAGTGCTGTCTATCTGGTAAAATTTATCAAATATCTTTTCAAGCTCATCAGGGCCCATACCAATACCATTGTCACTTACACTAACCTTTACACTATCATTGTCATCTTCAACAGTTATTGTGACCTTGCCATTATTCTTACTGAACTTTAAAGCATTGTTCAAAAGATTCACAAACACCTGCACAAGTTTGTCCTTATCGGTATTGAGCAAAGGAAGATTATCAGGAACCTCTACTAGAATTGTCATGTTCTTCTCCCTGATAATGCTGTCAAGCACCTCAAGAGAGATTTTTATAGTATCTTCGATGTCAACCGGATCCCTATGGAATCTCATGCGATTGGATTCAATTCTGGAAACATCAAGAAGGTCATCAACCATACGGGATTGACGGTCGATGTTCCGTATGATAATATCTAACATCTGGCGCCTCAAAGAAACATCACACGTATCATCCTCCCTGAGGAATTCACTTGATGTCTTCATAGCAGTCAGCGGAGTCTTAAGCTCATGAGAAACAATTGACAGGAATTCAGTTTTTAACCTGTCAAGCTCCTTGAGTTTTTTATTCGCCGACCTGAGTGACTCATTTGACTCCTTAAGCTCCTGTGTCTTGTCATCTACTTCCTTCTCAAGACTCTTACTCCAGTTAAAGAGAATAACAACAATAAATGAACTCACAAAGATGATAAACAGAACTGAAACGGCCACTACAATGAACAATTTCAAATAAACCGAGACCATCAGCCTGTCAACTTCTGAAGAAGGACTGGTAATAGCGATTGACCATTTCTGATTGTACCAGTTAATAGGAGAATATGAGACCAGCCTTTCTTCATATATACTACCATTATCGAGGACCAGATACTTTCCACTTCCTTCCGTTCCATTGACCTGTTCTGAAACAATATTAAGTAAATCCGGAGAAACAGAAGTCAGAAGCTCGGTATAATCAGCCCCCCTTTCAAAATCTCCTGACCCATCAAAAAGCAACCTTCCCCGTTCGTCAAGCAGATATACGTAACTTGATGAATTTGATTCGACCACATACCTGCTTTTAAGGTCGGACTCCCTGATAATAGCAATAAAAGCTCCTCTGAACTCCCCACCTTCATAAACAGGAACCCATATGAAAGAGCCATAATTACCTTCCATCAATTTCAGGGGCTCGGTAATGTAGACCTCCCCGGTTTCCCTTATCCTTTCAAAAGCACGATATTGGTTTTCCTCATACAGATTTAACCCTGCGGGAACATATTCCTCCGGATAACCGGAAACTATTGTCCCGTCCTCTGAGACATATTCCACCACATAGAACATGCTTGCGACATCATAGACGCTTTTCAGATCCGATGTGAAATTATCAGGTGGAACACCAGTGTCCTTTTTTGCAATGACCTCTAACAACAGTACCTTCTCATTGAGGGACCTTTCTATACTATCAGAGAGATGACGTGTCAATAGCAGTTGCTGATTCTGGTATTGTTCCTCAACGACCGATCTTACCTCCATATTGGTCTTCATCCAGAGGAAGACTATGGAACTTATCAAAAGCAAGACTACTGCAGCAAAAAGAATAAGATTCCATCTGCTTTTTCGGTTCCACATGGATAATTAGAAATTGGTTAAATATCCTGATTTCTTCTCAGGATCATTTTTATACGCGCTTTCAATTCTTTGAGATTGAACGGCTTGGTAACATAATCATCTGCACCCAGTTCAATACCTTCAACTTTGTCATCGACTTCACCACGTGCTGTAAGCATGATAACAGGGATGTGACTATACATCGAATCGGATTTCAGTTGCCTGCATACTTCAAACCCATCGATCCCGGGAATCATAAGGTCAAGCAATATAACATCCGGTATTTCCGAATGTACTTTATCCAGGGCCTCATAGCCATCTTTGGCCTCTGCAACGTTATATCCTTCAGCCTCTAATGCTACTTTCAGAGCCAACATGGCATCCATTTCATCGTCGACTATGAGGATCTTTTGCCTTATATCCGACATGTTCTTTAACGTATCTTCAACAAGTGACTCTGAAACCGATAATTTCTCTGAGATCTCCCCGGAAGTCATCCCTGGGTTCTCCTCCAGAAGTGAAAGAATCTTCTCGCTAATGTTTTCTGAATGCATGATAATCTACCTGAAACAAGCTCATAAAATATAGAAGAATGATATTATTAAAACCTTTCCAAATATGGCAGAGTTTCTGTTTTAGTAAACAGCTTATCCAATAAAAGAAAATCTTATAAGCCATAACAGATTATTAAATCAGGATAATAAATGGATGCGCTGGAAGAGATTTTTGGAAAGACGGCCCAGATGACAGTTCTGAAGAACCTTATTGCACACAAAGATGAATCAACATATCTTTCAGGAATTGCAGACGAAACCGGACTGTCACACTCCAGTGTTGCAAGAGTAATAACACCCCTTATCAAGAGTGATATTGTTATTGAAAAACCTCTTGGTAAACAGATAAGGACATTCAGGTTGAATCTTGAGAATGAAAAAACAAGACTCATACTTGATTTTTATAAGAATCTTAACCTGATAAAAGATTAATATTCCGTATTTTCTATCAAATAGACTTTTTCCTGTTGTCCGGAGTTACTCAGCATCCTTCTTGCAAAACCTCCTGAAATATGAGCCAGCAGATTCAACACATGAAGTGATGCCAGACCTACAAATATCCCTGAGATAGAAATAAGAATTGATTCCTGGAAAGTGCTGGCAAAACTATTACCCATGATGTAAAGAATAGGATTGACCAACATTCCTGATGTCAAAGCTACCAGGAATACCATAACTACAAGTGAAAATATCCCCAATGGGAACTTCACCAGCAGGAATAAAAGCGCTTTCCAGGTAACCGGACTCTTGACCCTGCATATGGCTCTGCCAAGAATACTTTTTTCACTAACAGGTTTAAGGGACATGGGAGGAATGTCAATACTCAATAACCATATTGCCAGCTGGCGTTCAAAAGATGCTATCTCCCACCAGGCAAGGAAAACAAGAATCAGTACAGGAATACCTATCCAGACAAGTAAAAGTCCGAAACCCAGGGACAGCCCTGATACAAGGAATACGAAATAAGCCGTACCAAGCGGGAATGAGAATAACAGATACAGTATATTCATATAGGTCTGCTTTTCAAAAGCGACCTTAACAAATTCCCTTAGAGCAGTCTCTATTTCAGCCATTCATTCTCCTCGTTTTTTAACATCGCCAGACGCCTTTCATTCCACGAAATTCCCTGATGCTATCTAATGATATCTAATGTTTACTGTATACTGAGATCTACCTGCCGTACTCTTGAATGCGCTTTGGCCTTCTTACAAAGAAGTAGACAAGAGCACCCAGAAGATGAGTGAAGATAATAACAATTATCCATATCAGCTTATCATTACCATCAGACGGTTCTTTCATGGCGCAATCGATGAGCATCCACAGCCAGAACAAAGTTCCAAGTATCCCTATTCCAAAGAAAAGGAAGAACATGATAAATGGAATTACCATAAATACAAATTCATCAAACATATTATTTTATTCTCCATTATCCTGTTATTTCTATTGATTATTTCAATACTTCTTTAATTTACTCGTGCCTCAGTGCATCTACAGGATTCATCCTGGCAGCCTTGTTAGCAGGATATATCCCCGCAAGCAAACCAACAACCAGTGACACCAGCATACCTAACAGTATCATATCTGCCGGGAACACGTAAGGAAGACCCATTGCATTGTCTGCAAGATAGGCGCCGGCCACACCAAAGACAATTCCCAGTATACCGCCAAGCAAGCCTACAACTATTGATTCCACCATGAAAAGAGACAGAACCTCGTAGTTCTTGTAGCCAAGAGACTTCATGATACCAATCTCCCCGGTTCTTTCGGTGACCGTCACCAGCATGATGTTCATGATACCAATGGAACCTACGATGAGAGATATCAAAGCAACGGACGTAAGCAGTGAACCCAGCGCATCGGACAACTTGTCAACTTCTTCCAATATCTCGCCCTGATTCATAAGAGAATAGGGTTTTGCATCTTCATTATCCAGGTCCCTGAAAGGAACGCCCAGATCCCTGGCAAGTCTCTTGTCAAGCTCATCTGTTACCTCATCGATGGACTCAAGACTCGTGGCTGCTGCAAAGAATCCCCAGTAATAGTCCTGATCCATAATCTCATTCATTGTTGAGATAGGGATGAATATCCTTTCATCCGGCTCTATACCACTTTGTACGAATGTGGTTTCGGGACTGGCCACAATACCTTTTACCTTGAACTGCTTTGTAACTGTCTCGCCATCCGGCCTTGTAAAGGTCAGTTCGATCGTATTCTTATCAGATATCTTGCGGTCGAACTTCTCATATGCGACATCATGACCGATCACTGCCATATACCTGTCCTTGTCATCGATGAATGTCCCGCTTTCCATCTGGATATTGCCTACTTCCTCATAATCCTCAGACACACCCTGAACAGTGATCTGTCGCATGGTTGAAATGTACTTTACCTGAGCCACTTCCTGGCTCAAAGGAGATACTCCTACAATACCCGGCGTGTTTTTCACAACTTCCATTTCATCATCATGGAACAGATTAGCGGCCTTACCTTCGATTATGATGAAGTTGTTTCCCACAGAACCTATCTCTTCGGTAAAGTACTGGTTGAAACTGGCTCCCAGTGACACATTGGCAATGACAGCGGCCACACCTATGACAATACCAAGTGTTGTCAGTGCAGACCTCAGTTTTGAGCTGCTGATGCTCGCAATTGCCATCCTGAAGGAATGTTTCAGACTCAGCATGACTAACACCTTAGTTGTTCTGCTTCCTGCGCTTTATGAATACAACCGCAGGAATTCCCAGCAATATTGCAAGTCCGATACCTGCTGTTGCAAGGTTTCCACTGTTCCCTTCTTCTTCATTTGTGAGCTCCAGTTCGCGGACAGCAACTTCGGTGCTGTGCTCATTTATGCCGTTCCTGTAATCAACCGTAATGGTGACCGGAACTGATGATTCCTGAATGTCAGTTTTCGCATCTACCTCGATGGTGAACAGTTCATCGGAATCCATTGACCCGACAAAGTATTCCTCAGGAGAGAAATCCACGCCATCTGCGCTTAGCTTCACACTTACGGAACTTAAGGTGTTGGGATGCATATTGGCAACATCGAACTCAAGGGTGCCCTCACCATTGATAAGGTCCATTGGTTTGGAAGGTATGACCTTGATAGATGCAGAATCTACCTTCACGGGAATTCTCCAGTTATTATTGTAAGTGTGGGAATTGCCTACCATGGACAGATCCAGATAGTAAGTTCCGTCACTCACATCATCGGCCAGCTCAACATTGTAACTGAGGGTGAGAGAATCACCTGCACCCACTACGCCGGAACCTACATAATTGTCACTTGTGACATCGATACCTTCAACACCATTAAGAGCAGCCGACTGGACACGTGCATTTGTATCATAATCCACATCATCAATGGTCACTGAACTCTCAGTTGCGGTGTTTGTGAGAGTGAAAGACACGGCCCCGATATCCCCGGGCATGAAAACCACAGGATCGCAGGTGATATCTGTGAGTTCTATGGTCCCCTTGCTGTCAAAGGTACTGGAACCCACGTTAAGATCGAAGGACGACTTATACCATGAACCACCCGCGTATATCTGATAATAGATATCTACTGTACCCGTACCTACCTTTGCATTTTCATCCACATACAGACGATATTCATGCACTGCAGCATCTTCCGGAGAGAGTATGCCTATAAATTCCACTGCATTATTCTGTGAATCCAGGGAAAATGGATATTCGGGTTCTATTTTCAGGGATACCGCATCAGCACGTCCATAGCCGATGTTCTCTATCTTGACGCTCACATCCACATATTCACCGATCTGAGCCGGGAATGGATCATATTCAATTATATTGACTTTCATTGTAGCTGCTGAAGCTGCTGAAACCGGTGCCATGAAAGAAGCACTTAACATGGCAACACAAACTAAAATGTAAAATGATCTCTGAATAACATTATTAACTTTCATTCTAAACCACCCTCAATTATTTTCGATATATCCGTCTTTGATGTAAACGACCCTGTCCACATACTGTGCCATTTCAGGATCGTGTGTGATCATCACTATAGTACGCCCTTTTTTGTGAAGGTCGGAGAAGATTTCCATGACCTCTTCACCTGTCTTAGAGTCCAGATTACCTGTTGGCTCATCGGCAAGTATGAGTGAAGGATCATTGACCAGTGACCTGGCTATTGCAACCCTCTGCCTCTGTCCTCCTGATAATTCCGTTGGTTTGTGACCCATACGGTCATCAAGACCTACAAGTTTCAACAAGTCCCTGCCTCGTTGAGCTGTGTCCACTCCTTTCTTAGAATTGGAATATGTGGGCAGCATTACATTTTCATAGGCACTCAGGCGTGGAATAAGGTTAAAATTCTGAAATACAAAACCAATCTCAAAACCCCGAAGTTCTGCAAGCTCATTGTCTGAGATACAATTCGTATCCTTACCCATAAGCAGGACCTTTCCCCCGGTAGGCCTGTCAAGACAGCCTATCATGTTCATCAGGGTACTTTTTCCGGAGCCGGAAGGACCCATTATTGCAACAAATTCTCCTTTTTTGATACAGAGGTCTATCCCATGCAGTATAGGTACCTCCATATCACCAAGAAAATAACTCTTTTTCAAATTTGAGATATCAATGACATTCATATCATCAGAAACATCCTCATTGTAACCAGCCATCTATATTCACCTCTAATTGCACCAACTTGACCATTAATCGACAAGTTAGACAATGAGATGGCAAATACTTAAACCTTTCTATATATCGACTGGTTGATTCTTTAGAACTATAGATGTATTACACATGTAATCAAAAATATGAATCCGGGGCAGAGATTACCCATGACGAAGAGCTTCCACAGGATCAAGATTTGCCGCCTTGTTAGCAGGATATACGCCAGCCACCAGACCGACAAGCACAGATATGGAGAAACCCAGGAATATAAGATAAATTGGGAATACCGGCGGGATATTCAAATAGATCTCCACCAGATAAGACCCCAGAAGACCCAGAAGTGTTCCGAGGATACCTCCGATGACTCCCACTATAATAGATTCAACGATGAAAAGTACTAGAATGCCGGATTTTGTATAGCCCAGTGATTTCAACAGACCTATTTCCCGGGTCCTTTCAGTAACAGTAACCAACATTATATTCATTATACCTATGGACCCTACAACAAGAGCCACAAGAGCTACAAGTGTAATGAGTATGGTCAGTGACTGTGCAAGAGCATCTAGTTGCTCGATTATCTCCGCCTGATTGAAGATGCGGTACGGTTTTGCATCATCGTTATCAAGATCCCTGGAAGGTACACCCAGCGACCTTGCAAGACGTTTATCAACCTCATCTGAAACCTCCCGGACAGATTCGGCACTTCCGGTCCTGGCTGAAAAACCCCCGTAATCAGTTACATTCAACATCTCATTTAGTGTTCCTATGGGGATGTAGATTATCACATCACGGTCCGGACCACCCGTTACAAAAGTATTATCCTCACTTGCAAGTATGCCTTTTACCCGGAATTTCCGGGTAACACTTGTTCCATCCTGACGTTTGATAGTGATATCAATATAATTCTTAATGGAGATGTCCTTCTCAAATTTCTCCTCTGCAACCTCTTTACCCAGCACTGCCACAAATTTATCCTTGTCTGTAAGGAAATTACCTTCTTCCACGTCCAGATTGGATATATACTGGGCATCTTCGCCCACACCCTGTACATCGATCTGCCTTGTAGCCGATAGATAAGTGACTGCTGCCGTTTGCTGGTTGAACGGTGAGACACCATCTATCCCCGGAGTATTCCTGATGAGTTCCAGTTCATTGTCATAAAAAATATTGACATCCTGACTGTAGATTATAATGAAATTTGAACCGAGTGAACCAAGCTCATCCGTAAAATACTGGTTAAAGCTTGCACCAAGGGAAACATTCGCCACAACCGCAGCAACGCCTATTATGATACCAAGAGCTGTAAGAGTTGAGCGCAGTTTCGCACTGCTTATGCTTCCAATAGCAATGATAAATGCATGTTTCAGATCTATCATGCTCACTCCTTCCTCAAAGCTTCAACAGGGTCCATGCGTGCAGCTTTCCTTGCAGGATAAACACCTGCCACCAGTCCCACGACCAGAGACACAAAGAACCCCAGGAATATCAGGCTTACAGGGAAAATGTTTGGCAGATCCAGGAAACTGTTCGCTATTGAGGCCACCCCTATTCCAAGGATAGTACCAAAGATACCACCAATGAGACCTACAATCATTGATTCTATGATAAAAAGAGAAAGAACATCCTTTTCACTAAAACCAAGTGATTTCAAAAGGCCTATTTCCCTGGTTCTTTCGGCAACTGTCACCAGCATAATATTCATTATTCCAATGGAACCCACAAGCAATGAAATCAGAGCAACTGATGTCAGAAGTGATGTAAGGGCTGCAGAAAGCTGATTGGTCTGCTCCAGTATCTCGATCTGGTCAAAGACAATGTAGGGTTTTGCATCATCATTATCCAGATCCCTGCCCGGAACGCCCAAACTGCGTGCAAGTCGCTTGTCTATCTCATCAGCTGTTTCCCTGACCACTTCAAGACTGCGGGCCTTTACGAAAAATCCTCCGTAATCATCCCTGTCAAGTATCTCATTCATAGTTTCTATGGGGATGAAAACACGGATCTCCGGCTCCACACCTGTTTGTGCAAAAGTAGTATTGGGGTCCTGAATTACGCCTTTGACAATGAAAGACTGTGTGACAACTCCACCATCCTCCCTCCTGAATGTAATATCGATGGGATTTTTGACAGATATCTTCTTATCGAACTTCTCATAGGCAACATCGGCACCTATCACTGCAACATACCGGTCCTTGTCTGTGAGGAATGTTCCTGAATCCAGATTGAAGTTCGCCACTTCATCGTAGTCCTCTGTGACACCCTGAATATCGACCTGCCTTGAGACAGACATGTAAGTGACCTTTGCCATCTGCTGGTTTATGGGAGAAACACCCTCTACCCCCGGCGTATTCTTTATAATTTCCAGCTCTTTATCAAAGAATACATCGATGTTCTGGCTGTAAATTACAATGAAATTAGAGCCTACAGCTCCGATCTCGTCATTGAAATACTGGTTAAAACTGGCTCCAAGTGATACATTAGCTATCACTGCTGCTACACCTATGATAATTCCAAGGGTTGTAAGAGCAGACCTGAGTTTGGAACTGCCGATGCTACCCAGTGAGATCCTTATAGCCTGAGCCAGACTTAACATACAAAGTGCATCCTAAGTTACTGTTTTTCCATTCTGCGCTTGTAAAGGATGTAAGCACCTGCACCTACAACAATGAGTAGAAGCACTACTACGTAGATACCCGAACCACTGTCACTTTCAACTACATGATGCTTCAATTGACGAACTTCGACCTGCTGCGTATGTTCATTGAGGCCATTCCTGAAATCCGCATTGATAATCAGGTCAACCGGGAAAGTTATATCCTCTGATGCAGCCTTTGCGTTGATCTCGATGGTGAAGAGTTCATCAGGGTCCATTGAACCAATGAAATACTCTGCCGGAGAAAACTCAATGCCTTCTGCTTCAAGTTGTACACTCACAGATGAAAGCATGTTAGGATGGATGTTCGCAACATCAAATTCAAGTACCCCTACACCATTTTCAAGTGCAAGTGGCTTTGATGGAATAACCCTAACAGAGGATGAATCCACTTTTAGTGGAATCCTCCAGTTGTTATTATATGAATGAGAGCTGCCGATTATGGAAAAATCGAGATAGTATGTCCCGTCAGGAGTATCGTCATCGACCTGCACATTGTATGTCAGGTCCAGTGACTCACCCGGACCGATGACACCATTTCCATAATAAGTACCTGTGGTGACTTTTACCCCATCAACGCCACCAAGAGATGCGGATTGTATTCTGGCATTGGTATCATACTGCTCCCCGTCAATGGTGATGGAGTAATCAGTGGCACTGTTCTGAAGCGTGAATGAGATCGTACCCGTGTCCCCAGGCATGAAAACCTCAGGTTCCTTTACAGGTTCACCTGAGAGCTGTATAGTTCCTTTACTGTCAAAACTGTCGGAACCCACCCTGATCTCGAACTCTTTCTTGAACCAGGTACCACTGCTGTCTTCCTGATACCATACTTCAAAAGTACCGGTTCCCTGTTTTGCAGCCGTGTCCGTAAAGAGACGGAATTCCTCAACTGCAGCATTGTCAGGTGTCAGTATTCCAATGTTAACCTGTGCGTTTGTGCTACTGTCTATGGAAAACGGATAATCAGGAACCATTCTTATAGAGAGGTCATCTGCTTTTGCATATCCCAGATTCTCCACTTTCACCCATACACTCACATACTCCCCTATCTCTGCCGGAATAGGATCGTACTTAAGAATACTTACCTTAAGGTCCGCACCGTCCGCAGCAGATGCATTCAGCATCATCACAAGTGATAACAATAATACACTTGCTATAATGAAAATTGGTCTCTTTTTCCCAAACATAACCTATCCTCCGTTCTCCTCAGTTGTTATCAATGACCCCGTCCTTCAGATAGACGACCCTGTCCGCATATTCTGCCAGATCCGGGTCGTGTGTGATCATAACTATCGTCCTTCCTTTTTTATGAAGGTCCGAAAATATCTCCATGACCTCCTCGCCAGTCTTTGAATCCAGATTACCCGTGGGCTCATCTGCAAGAATGAGAGAAGGATCGTTAATCAATGCCCTTGCTATTGCAACCCTCTGCTGTTGTCCCCCGGACATTTCAGACGGTTTGTAGTTCATACGGTCCAGAAGACCAACCATTTCCACAAGTTCCTTTGCCTTTTTCCGGGCATCTATACCCTCTTTCTTATTGGCATAAGTAGGAAGTTCAACATTCTGGAGAGTTGTAAGTCGTGGGACAAGATTGAAGTTCTGAAAAACAAAACCTATCTCAAGACCACGCAGTTTTGCAAGTTCCGGGTCTGAGAGTGTGTTCACATCCCTACCCATCAAAATAACCTGACCACAGTTTGGCCTGTCCAGACAACCTATCATATTCATCAATGTGCTTTTGCCGGAGCCTGAGGGACCCATTATAGCAACGAATTCACCCTGACCAATGCTAAGGTCTATACTTTTGAGTATGGGAACATCCATATCCCCCACATGATAACTCTTACACAGATTGACAAGTTCAATTACAGGAACCCCATCCATCATTTTTAGACTATTGCTATTATCCTCAGTCATAGTATGACCCCCTGAAACGCACGCAAGCACTAATGGATGCCTTTATAGAAACATCGGATTTAAGGCTGTAAAGTTAATCTGGTCTGAACTTATAAAAATGTTCTTTGTTTGACGATTATTTCAACTGGTTCAAAGTTGATGAATTCAAAACTGAATTATTTAGTATCATAACAAACTATAAATATCCATAAATCCATGAATTGCTCGACTATATATCGACAGATTTGAATATTTACACATTAGCTTGCAGATTAACAACTAAATTGGATGTGGAAAGGATGTTGGAAGTATTAACAGACCCTAACGGCTTCTTCAATAGAAAGATAAATCAGGATATCGAGTGGAAGACCCCACTTATCATAATGGCCCTGATGGCAATAATAGGAGCCGTAAGTGCTTATATTGTAATGATGAAAGTAATGGGAGCACTGCCTGCGGAAGCAGCTGCTTTTGCAGGTATTGGAGCAGTATTCGGAATAATTGGTGCGGTAATAGGAGTCTTTTTTGCGTGGATACTATACAGCGCAGTGTTCTATATCGTATCACTTGTGTTCCATGGTGAAGGAGATTTCAAGAGGGTAATGGAATTTGTATCATATGGATTCATACCAAATATAGCAGGCTCCATCGTAAATCTCTATTTCACGAACAAAGTATTTTCAAACATTGATTTTAGTATGACGGAGCCGCAATTGCTGCAGGAAGCAATATTATCAGACCCCTCAATGAGAATTGCCGGGATAATAGGAATCATCTTTTTGTTATGGAGTGCAAATATCTGGATGTTCGGGCTCATGTACTCCAGAAATCTAAGTTTTAAGAATGCAGCAATGACCGTAGGAATTCCGGTATTGATATATATACTGTACACATTGCTCAACTTAAACATTTTTGGTGTATGAAAGTGAACAGTATGATAAAAATAATCACTGTGGCCATGATACTTCTGTCCACATTCTCTTTTTGCGGGTCTGCAACCACGGATATAAGGCCCACACTTACTCTTGAATATGACATTGAACCGGAAGTATTCATGCCGGGAGACATGGGGACCGTCATAGTCACCCTTGAGAACATGGCAACAGGTGAGATATACGTTGAAGAGGATGATGAGACACTGGATATGAATGCCTACATTGCCAGTGCAAGCCTTGATGGAAACGGCAATCTGGAGATACTGGACAAGAGTTACACGGATATCGGGCTTCTTGGTCCCGGAGATACCCTGAAACTCACATTCAATATAAAAGTCAAGGAAACAGCTAAAACAGGAGTGCATTTCGTCGACCTTATAATCGTAGGCGGCAGCAATATGTATGACCTCAATTACCGCATACCTGTAAAAGTGGATGACAGGAATGTAAAGGTCATATTGTCCAATTTACCTTCAACCCTGATGAACGAGGTTTCCACTGTGAGCGTTGATGTGGTAAACAGAAGACCAAACGATGTAACAAGTGTCATTGTTACCCCTTATGCTGAAGGTATGACTTTCAGCCCCTCAGATTACTTTGTGGGCAGCATCCCGGAAGGGAACAAGTCAACAGCTACATTCACCCTTAACACCATGTCCAGTGAGGAAGGGTACAGTAACATTTCATTCTCAGCTACCTATTTCAACGGCGATAATCTGCATAACTCCGATACGGCAACAAAGGATGTCAGGATAATTAAACAATCACCCCTTGTGTTCACTGGAATAGAGATAGAGAAAGCGGGTAACAAATACACGATCTCGGGTGACCTGAACAACTTTGGCATCACGGATGCAAAGAATGTGATGGTGTCAATCGATGACGTTGAAGGTGTGGAACCTGTACAACCCTATGCAAATTATTTCATCGGGACCCTGGAAGCAGATGACTTCAGCAGTTTTGACCTCAGTGCAAGAGTAACATCCGAAAACATTTCTGCGATACCGGTGCTCATTGAATTCAGGGACCCCGATAATGCATACACTGCTATTTCACAGGAAATATCCCTTGAATCAGGAAACACCTATTCAAATGGTGAGGACGAAGGAAGTTCACTGGGCCTCTGGCTGATTGCCGGACTGATAGCCATTGGCATCGTAGTTGTAATAGGATATTCATGGAAAAAACGCAGGGATGAAGAAAAGGAAGCAGAAGAGGAAGACGGGACAGAAATTCCTGCTGAGGATTCTCTCCTTGATTGAACGGTGCTTACATGCAACATCCTCAACATCCAATAGTACAGCTGCAAGATGTAACCCGCATATATACACTTGGAAAGAACAAAATATATGCCCTTAACGGAGTCAGCTTTTCAATAGATAAAGGTGACTTTGTTACAATTATGGGATCATCAGGTTCCGGAAAGAGTACTCTTTTGAATATGATAGGCTGCCTTGACCTGCCCACATCCGGGAAGGTAAAGGTCAATAATGTGGACCTCTCTGAACTTGATGATGATGGCCTTACAGCCATCCGTAGAAATAATATAGGTTTTATTTTTCAGCAATTCAATCTTATACCGACCCTTACAGCCTTAGAGAATGTTGAGATTCCCATGATATTCAATGGGGCATCTCCAGAGAAAAGAAGGAAAAAAGCCCTTGAAGCATTAAAAAAGGCGGATCTGCCGCTGGAATTTGCAGACCATAAACCCAATGAAATGTCAGGAGGACAACAGCAGAGGGTCGCAATTGCAAGGGCACTGGCGAACGATCCGCCAATTCTTCTGGCAGATGAGCCCACAGGCAACCTGGATACCAGGACCGGACACAACATTATGGAGCTGCTAAAGGAACTCAATGCTGCAGGGACAACTATCATTGTAGTTACACATGACCCTAAGCTGGAAGAGTATTCCCACACAACCATAAACATACAGGATGGGGAGGTTCTGGAATGAAAGTAAAACTTCCTGATATTCTCAAAAATAACATGTATGCCGAACTTGCAAAAAGGAATCTCAAACGGCAGTCCGTACGCACCATCCTTGCTGCTATCGGCATCATCATAGGAGTGATTGCAATATCTTCAATGGGAATCCTGGGTAACAGCCTGAAACTTTCAGTCACGGATTCCTTTGCAGACATAGGAGACAAACTTATAGTTTCCCCTGCACCCGGTGAGGATTATATCACTGACAAACAGATAGACCAGATGCAAAAGGTAGGGAATATCGAAAGTATAATACCTGTGGCATCCAGCGGAGAGCTGATAGAGTATAGGAACGGCGGAACTACCGTCCAGTCATACGTTGCGGTCTATAATATTGAAAAAGAAAATCTTGAGAAACTTGTTGAGCTGGAAGAGGGACGTTATTTCAAGTCGGGTTCAACGGACTGTGTTGTTGGTTCAAGTGTAGCAAGTAATCTGGAACTCACTCCCGGACAGAAGATAGAGATAGATGATTCCAAGTTAAGAGTTGTCGGAATACTCAAGGAAAGAGGACTTGGGTTTGATATCAACACAGACAGTGGTGTTTTTACTTCATCGGAAATGTACGATAAATTATACCCTGATGCTGATGAAGGTTATGACCAGGTCATTGTCATTGTAAAAGATATAGACGAACTCGATGCTGTGTCAGATGAAATTGAAGAACGTATCAACAAGAAGGATGAACTTGTAACGGTCTTTGCCACTAATTTAATAACAGAAAGCCTTGATGATGTATTCAGGTCCATTTCGCTATTCCTCATGGGCATAGGTTCGATATCACTGCTGGTAGCAGGTGTAAGCATACTCAACGTGATGCTCATGTCCACCATGGAACGTACAAAAGAGATCGGCATAATGAAAGCTGTAGGTGCTTCAAGGAAAGATATACTGAAGATGTTCCTGTTGGAGGCTTTGTTCCTTGGAGTGATTGCCAGCACCGCCGGAGCAATACTAACCCTCGGTGGCAGTTATCTTGTAATGGCCCTGGTGGTCAAGAATACCTCATACCTGTTCACATTTTCCAGCATGTTCTACGTAATGGAGGGATTCTTCTTTGGCATTGCAACAAGCCTTGTAGGTGGTATGTACCCTGCATTAAAGGCTTCAAGAATGAAGCCGCTGGACGCATTGAGATACGAATGATGCACACTGGAATATAAATTAAATTCACAGATTGCTAT
Source organism: Methanolobus sp. UBA32 (assembly GCA_002507205.1). Taxonomy (GTDB): domain Archaea; phylum Halobacteriota; class Methanosarcinia; order Methanosarcinales; family Methanosarcinaceae; genus Methanolobus. The sequence continues at coordinate 67,785 of DAZF01000045.1, forward strand.
AAATAATATCAGAAAGAACTTTATTTAGATACAGGAGCCACGATATGAGATATGCATTTTTGTCCCTGACAGCTGTTCTGCTGATACTTTCCCTTACAATCCCTTCTTTTGCAATTGATTGTGCATCAGAAAGCTATGATGTCAGCATCATCGAGACCTACTCGGACCTCGATACATGTGACATTACATTACACAGTACAGAATATATAAGCGGACTGAAGCTTGATGTTCACATGGAACATGAAGGCAGCATACTGGACAGGAAAACTTTCACCATAGATAACATCGCACCCGGCTCAGACATAACTAAAGCTTTCAAGTGGAACACCGATGATAAGGGAGACGGTAAATACACTATCAAAAGCGTAATTTCCAAAGACGGATGCACCATTTATGAGAATGCATATACTTTTGTCAACGGAAGGCAGACAATACCAAGGATCACGGTTGATGACCTTGTCTCAAATTCCCAGGGTTTCAGCGTAATGATAACACCACAGGAGGCTGTGCTCGTTGATGTGGAATATATGCTCATGGACGGTTCGGATGTAATTTATTCTGGTACAGAAAAGAAGATCTCCATACACACCCAGCCAATGGAAGTGAGCAAGGACTGGAATGTACTGCTTGAGAACAATATGGAGTACAGCGGCAGGGTTAAGGTCAAATTATACTCACCTTCAGTAAACTACATTGCCCTCACAGAGGATTTTACTGCACAGGATGATGTTTTTATCAGTGACACCTATGAAGATGATATAGGAGCAAGTGCCACAATTGACGGCATATCACAGGTACCTTTTACAGGGTCTGTGAGATTTACAGTCTCTAAACAGGATGATAATGGAGAAACTGTTATTGAATCTGTGACAAAGAAGTCACCCGTACTTCTCAATGGCGATGACGAGACTGTAGAAACAATATGGGAAGAGCGCCTCACCACAGGAGTATATTCACTTGTCATTGAAGTTATCGGCAATGACGGAGACATACTTGATGTTGAGGAAAGTATCATCGAATCTGATTATGAGCCTGCAGCAGATCAGGGCAATACAACAACTGCCGACGATACAGAGCAATCCCCTGGATTCCTGTTCCCGATCACACTGGCAATTATTTTAATTGCTGCTTTTATGTTATCCCAAAAAAGAGAACACTGAAAGGTGCGGCTGATGCGATATGAATTGTTCATTGCACTACGTCATATAAGAGCTAGAAAAAGACAGACAATTCTCTCAGTTGCAGCCATCGGGATAGCTGTTATGATCCTGATGGTATCCCAGTCCTTCATGGCAGGGTTCACCCAGGAGCTTTACAGTAAGACAGTCAATAACCTGCCTCATGTTGTCGTTTCACCCCAGGACGGTGAGGACTATATCTATCTCTACAAGAACATTGTTGAAAAGATAAATGGTATCGATGGCGTTGTTGCATCATCACCTTACCTCATAGGGGAAGCTTCATTCAAATTCAAGGACAATACGAAGAACGCTGCCCTGAAGGGAATAATTCCATCGCAGGAAGATGCCGTTGCCCATACCAGGAAAGACATAGTAAAAGGGAACTACGATGAACTTACATATTCCGACAGGAGCATCATTATCGGAGATACGTTTGCAGAGGATATGGAGCTGGACATCGGAGACAGTGTGGAAGTATCGTTCCCCAATGCAAATCCGGTTTCACTGAGAGTCATAGCAATCTATGACACCGGAACTTCACTGGACGAAAGTCTCACATACACTTCACTTGAGACTGCACAGGATTTTTACGATATTGAAGATGTTATAAATGGTATATCCCTGAGGCTGGCGGATTTCAACCGGGACAGGGAAATAGCACAGATCATCGAAGATAATGGTTACAATGCTGACGGATGGACTGTGAACAACCCGGAAATATTGAGGACCATTGCCATTGAAACAGTATCGAACAATGTGACACTGGGATTCATTCTCCTTATAGCATCTTTCGGAGTTGTGAGCACACTGAACATGGTAGTTATGGGCAAGGTGAAAGAGATAGGGATACTGCTGGCAATGGGTGCCACAAAATCAAACATCCGCCTCATATTCCTTATTGAAAGTGCTATGCTTGGCCTTGCAGGTGCTGTTTTTGGAACTGCAGCCGGAGTTGCACTGGCGCTATCAATCGGAAGTTACCCGCTTCCTGAAGGTGTGTACGGTCTGGACTCCATACCGGTGGTTGTAAGGATAAAAGACGTGGTGACAATAATCACAATTGTATTCTTACTGAATCTCATAGCAGGCATCTACCCTGCACAAAGGGCGGCCAGTCTTGATCCGGTGGAAGCCATATCCACAAGATAAACAGGACAAGCATTGTTCAATATGATGTCACTTTCTCGGTTCTCCGTTGTACCAGATGATTCCATCGAATTTGCAAACTGCAATCTTCCTTTTAAGAATCAAATAATATATTTTCTTGAAAGTTGCATAGAGATGAAAGTAAAAGTAGAATACTGGCTTTGAGAAGAAGCCTTCTGCGTAGATGATCTCTTTGTCATCCACAAGAGAATCATCGATGAAACGGACAACACCATCTGTTTTGTGCACTTCAAAAACTGTATTCTGGGACATGCGGGGACCTATCACCACAACATCTTTTTCCATGCCATCATCAGCAAGGCTTCCCTCGATAAAACCATAATTGAATATTGTGGGTATTGGAGACAGGAATTCCTTAACGAACTGTGACCCTTTTTTATTATATTTGAAAAAACTGTATTTGGGCGTTTCGATCACAATCTTCATGCAACGTTATTGACACGCATTATAAAAAAACATAGGGGATGCGAACGGGCAAAGGGGGTGGGGTTGAATGCACTGGTATGGTGGCATTAAATGTGTTGGGTGGTTGGAGAGGTACTAATTAATAGACCCGAGTATTTGACCCGTTCGCAATCCTACAAACGGCTTTCGAGAATAAATACTTTTCGTACATGTGCGAACAAACACCCTTGCTTTCGTTAGGATGATGGGATTGGTCAGGCACTTTCTATAGCTTCAACAGGATCAAGAGCAGCAGCACGTCTTGCAGGATAGACGCCTGCAACTATGTTGATGAGGAAAGAAAATACAATTGCATAAGCATAGTTCATGATATCGGTCTTAAGTGGAAGGGTCGTCAGGCCGAAATACATCTCACTTGGAAGGTCTATCTGATAAGAGGACAGCGCAGTTGAACCTAAATAACCCAGCATACATCCAAGTAGTACACCCATTGTGCCCAGTATGAGCGACTCCAGAAGGAATATCATTGTTATATTTCTCTTTGAGGCACCCATTGCCATTAACATACCAATCTCACTTTTCTTGTCCATGACAACTGTAAAAAGAGTGTTGGCGATACCAAAACCTGCTATCATGTATATCAGACCATAATACAGCCACACGATCAACATCTGAGTATTTAGAAGATCAAGGATCTCTTTGTTAGCCTCTATCCAGCTTAAAGCATCAAGCCCCGTATCCTGTTCAATGGAAGTCGCAATAATGTCTGCCTGAAAAGGATCATAAACCCTTACATTGATCTTGCTGGCAACACCATTCTCATCAAAGAAATCCAGGGCAGAGTCAAACCGCACATATGCAATACTTTCATCATTTGGTGTTCCACTGTCGAATATACCAATTACCTTATAGGAGGCAGTCCCAAACCCCGGCATAACAATGTCAACATTATCTCCCGTGACCACTTCAAGATCCTCTGCAAGTTTGTCACCAATAACAATACCATTGTTGCTTCTGCTAAGAGCGAACAGGTCCCCTGATACAATATCATCGGAAATGTGCATTACTGTGTCTTCGGCAATCGGATCGATACCGTTGAGATTAATACCCTCTGCATTATCCTTGTGACTTATGGCCGCCTGACCGATGAATACAGGAGATACCGCCTCGACACCATCCATGGCCCCTATCTGTTCAGAGTAGTAATTGTAGAAATGAACATAATCCTCTTTCTGATCGGCTGAACTCACAACAATGTGTGGGGAATTCTCCACTGTTGTAGAGATGAGCTCTTCGGTGAAACCTGTCATCATTGACATAAGAACAACAATAACAGCAATGGCCAGAGCTACCGCAAACACTGCAAAGAAAGTAAGACGCTTGCGTGCACTTATGTGTCTCAGGGCTATTCTCAGTTCATACATGGACTGCTACCTATATAGAAGAGGTTTGACTGTTATAATATAACTATTCCGCGAATATACAAAAGAATAACCCGAAATATCACTGGTGGGAAAGCGCGAGTTCCACAGCAATAAATGAATAGATAACTGCTTTAGCCCTGTTGATATGTTTACCCATATTCGGCCTTTCCATGATCTTCATGCCAATAAAACCTGCAAAGATAGATACAAGGAAAAATACCACCAGAGCCTGAACCAGAAACACTGCACCAAGGAATATCATCTGCATAGGAACACTTCCTGCATCTGCATTCACGAACTGAGGTAAAAAAGCCAGGAAGAATAATGAGACCTTCGGATTCAGCAGGTTCATAAAAATACCTCTTCTGTAAAGAAGAGAAAGATCCTTTTCCCTTACAGATCCTATAGATGCAAAACTGCCTTCTTCCCTCAATGCTTTGTAAGCAAGGTATAAGAGGTAGATAGCCCCAGCATATTTAAGAGCTGCAAATGCAAGTGCTGAACTGTACAATATGGCAGAAACACCCAATGCTGCCGCAGTGGTGTGGAACAACAGCCCGGTACACAGGCCTGAAGCAGTTGATATTCCGGCTTTTTTACCCTGCGATATGCTCATGGTAAGAACAAAGATGATATCAGGACCAGGTAACAGAGTTAAGGCTACCGAAGCCGCGATGAAGTAAAGGAGTTGTACCGGTTCTATCAATTGCTCACCTGCTTTCAGGAAATATATCAAAGGTTAAAATCCTGATGACTGAATATATGAAGACAGAATTCTATAAATAAAGCTTCCGATTATGGACTATCCAGATATAACAATATCCGCGGAGGAATTTCAATCAAAATACCAATCCCTTATGGAAAAGAATTCGTTGACCTCGATGTGAAAATACCACATGAAGTAATTGCACCCAATCAGGTCGAAGTGGGGGACGAATCTCAAATTATCACCGAATCATTGAAAAAACCTGTCGCAGCGGAATCACTTGAGGATTTCGTTAAGAACAGTGACAGGATATTGATACTTGTGAACGATGCCACCAGACCCACACCAACAGCAAAGGTACTTGCTGAGATGGTAGACATCCTGAGAGAACATGAAGATGTAAGGTTCCTCATCGCCACCGGCGCACACAGAGGACCTACAGAGGATGAGTTCAGGTATATTTTCGGAGAAATATACGATGAGTTCAGGGACAGGATATTCGTCCACGATGCACGCAAGGACGAGGATATGGAGTATCTTGGCATCTCAAGCAACGGCACCGAGATGTATCTCAACAAGATGGTGAACGAGAGCAGGAACATTATCGTTATTGGAAGTGTGGAGCCTCATTATTTTGCAGGATATACCGGTGGAAGAAAGGCATTCCTGCCAGGTGTGGCATCATACAAGACCATCGAGATGAATCACAAGCATGCACTCTCCGATGCTGCACAACCTCTTGCAATCAAAGGAAACCCTGTTGCAGAAGACATGGAAGATGCAATGAAAGTACTGAGGAACCTGAACGTATTCTCAATACAGACGGTCCTCACAGCAGACCACGGCCTGTACGCAATGGTTTCAGGTGACCTTTTCAAATCATTTGATATGGCGGTAGAGAAAGCAAATGAGGTATTCTGTGCAAAATGCAGCCGCAAAGGGAACATTGTACTCACTGCTGCACCCTACCCTATGGACATTGATCTCTACCAGTCACAGAAGGCGCTTGAGAACGGTAAGCTTGCACTTGAAGAAGGTGGAGTCATCATCCTTGTGTCCAAATGCAGGGATGGTGTTGGTGATGATACGTTCCTGAACCTGCTTTGTTCTGCAAATACATGTGAGGATGTAATGTGTAAGATAGACGAGGGATACAAACTTGGATATCATAAAGCCGCTAAGATGGCACAGATTGGTGTTTATGCAGAAATGTGGGCAATATCAGACCTTGATGACAAAACCATCAGAATGGCAAAACTGCAACCTTCTATGGATATACAGGAAACCTTTGACAGGGCGGTAGAAAAAGTAAAAGAGCAGGGCAAGGAACCTTATGCTATAATCCTGCCACAGGGAAGTTTAACTGTCCCTTTGCTCGAATGAATAATTAAATTGAGATTGAAATAAAAATAGATTAAGCAAAATTAAAGCTGGATTCAGCTTTAAATTTGCATGTAACGTGCTGCTGCACCAAGGTCTTCTTCAATTCTGAGAAGCTGATTGTATTTTGCAGTACGTTCACTTCTTGCCGGTGCTCCGGTCTTGATAAGGTCTGCACCAATTGCCACTGAAATGTCGGCGATGGTTGTATCCTCGGTCTCAGCGGAACGGTGGCTTACAACAACACTATATCCATTGCGGTTTGCCATGTTAGCGGCATCGAATGCCTCTGACAGGGAACCGATCTGGTTCACTTTTAAAAGCAGTGAATTTGCAGCACCCATTTCCACACCTTTTACCAGACGATCTACATTTGTAACGAAGAGGTCATCGCCTACAATGAAAGTGTCCCATGCATCATTTGTCAGGGTTGCGAAGTCTTCAAAGGACTCCTCATGGAATGGATCCTCGATAAGGATGATAGGATAGGTTTCTATAAGCTCAAGATAATAATCCACGAGTTCAGCTGGTTTTAACAGTTTACCATCAATGGAATAATTGTGCCCGTCAAAGAATTCAGAAGCTGCTGCATCAAGACCAATGCTGATCTCAGATTCTGTGTATCCTGCTTCCTCAATTGCACTTACAAGAGCATCAAGAGCATCTGCAGTCATTTGAATTGATGGTGCATAACCACCTTCATAACCCACATTTGTTGCAGAAGCGCCATACTTTGATTCAAGTATCTTGGCGAGTGCATGGTATGTCTCAGTACCCATGCGCAGAGCCTCTGAATAAGTTTCTGCACCTTTTGGCTGGATCATGAATTCCTGAATGGAAAGGTCGTTACCGGCGTGTTTTCCACCGTTAAGCACATTCATTGTCGGAACAGGAAGAGTGTATGCGTTGGTACCACCAAGGTAGCGGTACAGGGGCATGTTCATGGAGTCAGCAGCAGCCCTGGCAACTGCCATTGAAACACCAAGAATAGCGTTAGCACCGAGTTCCATTTTGTTCTCAGTACCGTCCATTGCCAGCATAAGACCATCAATCTCACGCTGTTTTCTGACATCCATACCCAGTATTTCAGCCTCAATGGTTGTATTGACATTGTCAACTGCGTCGAGAACACCTTTTCCTCTGTAACGGTCTTCTTTGTCGCGCAACTCAAGAGCTTCGTTGCTTCCGGTAGATGCACCGGAAGGAACGCTGGCCCTGCCGAATCCACATGAAGTATAAACATCCACTTCAACTGTCGGATTTCCTCTGGAATCCAGAATCTCACGTGCGTGAATTTTCTTTATTTTATAACTGCTGTCATCATCAATATACGGCATCCTATTCCACCTTTGTCTTATTATAACACCTACTTTGCAATTACCGTATATATTGTTACCGTTCACCTCTTTTATTCAGGTAAATTGATTAAATTAAATTCAGGCACAATTATATATACATAAATTATATAAACTTAAAAGTATTATTAGTATCAGATGAAAGCCGGAGATATTAACCTTTTAGATGGGAAAGGTTATGAAATAATTGAACTTTTGCAAGGTCTGGAGGTACCCAGAACCGAAGCAATATCTATTGCCTGCCTGGTATGCGGGGATGAATTAACATCCCAGAACATTGAACAGGCATCCGGGCTAAGACAACCAGAAGTAAGTATCGCTATGCGTCCTTTGAGAGAAAGGGGATGGATAGAAGAAAGGAACGAAAAAAAGAACACAGATAAAGGAAGACCTGTGAAATATTACAAACTCATCGTTCCATTCGAAGATATTGTCAAAACCTTTGAATCTAAAGCCCTTAAAAAGAATCTGGAAATGGTTGAAGCCCTGGAGCAACTCAAGGGACTTAGCAATAATATCCAATAGAGATCAATTATCATCCGAAAATATCACCGGGGCGAAACCTCTTTTCGGATCGAATATCCTATTTGCAGATATACCGGATATTTCCATGATGAATATCTCGACGACCATGAAAACTTCGCTTTCTCCACGTAAACACCCTACTTTTATAGATTCGCCCCTTCCTGCTGCAGAATGAAGATGTATCTTTGGTTTTCCCTCTTCCCGGAAGATATTGCCAATTCCCAGGACCTCATGAGCATCATTGAACTTTGCCCATTGCGGATCAGGAGGAACATCATTGGTCTTCGGACCTACAACCAGACTCGCTTCCCTTACAGCCCCGAGCATCATGAACATCGCAGACCTGATGTCTTCTGCGACAGCCAGACCTTCAAGTTCTGAGAGAATATCATCTCCCTGGTCCAGACGAACTGTAAATACTCTTCCGATGGTTCCTTTTGAATATTCCATAAATTCACCTTTTTTATTGGATCTCCTGAGAGTCTCCTGATATCCGGCCGTCAACGATTCTGATAATGCGATCGGTCTTTCTGGCCATTTCCTCATCATGAGTAACAAGAATAAAGGTCTGTCCCCTGTCACGATTGAGTTTTCGCAGCAGATCGTATATCATGTCGCTTGCCTTCGTATCCAGGTTTCCTGTAGGTTCGTCCCCTATAACTATACCCGGATTGTTCGCAAGAGCCCTGGCAATGGCAACCCTCTGGGCCTGGCCACCTGAAAGCTGATTAGGCCGGTGGTCCATGCGGTCACCCAGACCAACCTCCTCAAGCAAAGCAGAAGCCTGTCTTTTTGCATCCCTGTTCTTCATGCCACCTATCAAAAGGGGCATCATTACATTCTCAAGAGCATTAAAATCAGGCATAAGATGATGATACTGGAAAATGAAGCCCAACACCTCATTACGTACTTTGGACCTCTCCTTTTCAGACATGTCGGTAATTACCTTTCCATCTATGGAGATATTGCCGGAAGTTGGTGTATCGAGAATACCAATCATATGCAGAAGAGTACTTTTTCCGGACCCTGAAGGACCGATTATAGAAAGGAACTCACCTTTTTTGATATCAAGGTCTACATTATCAAGAGCACGGACTTCGACACCATTCATATAGATCTTGGAAAGACCGCGTATCTGAATAATATCGGACCTGTTATCATCAGCCAAAATAAAACCTCTGATACCTTTATTAAGGCTTAGACTATTTGAATGTATTTGATTTATTATAAGAAGTGGCAAAGACGCATCAACCTTATGAATATAATAAAATACGTAGGCATCAAAAAGTAAAATAAAAAAGAACGGAAAGAATACTTCAATAAGATGGGTCCATTCCGTCTATCTGTGAAAATGCACGGTCAACTTCCTTATCGTTAGCTACGCGGTCCTTCTTTGCACGCTCATATTTTATAGCGTCAACAGCTACTGCATAAAGATTCTCTAGTTCGGCTGCGGATTCAAGGGTCAGAACTGCCAGAACCTGCGGAAGTTCTCCATCCCTGACAATGATACCTTTGAAAACATGACCTACGGAACTGGACAGTTTTTCTACTTCCGTGGAGATCTCATCGATGCTCAGGCGCTCCCTGTCACCCCTGATTATGACCATGGCCCTGCTGGCCTCATCATAAACATCACTGGAGAATAAGAGACCGGAAGGAGAAATTGCTTTCTGAATAGCAGTTCTTACAGGAATATCTGTTTCTGCCTCATAGAAGCCGATGGTTGCAAGTCCCGCACCACCGCTCATGACAGTCTTGAAGTCACCAAGATCAGTGACCATCATCATTTCGCTGTCAAGTGCATCCATGAGGAAAAGAAGACGCCTGGCTACCATATCATTGATGCCATTGTAAGCTGATTCGACATTTCCTCCCATTTGTTTGAGGAACTGATTATCAGCAAGTATAATACCGTCTGCCCCGCTCTCGCGGATGTCCCTGAGACAGAAAGCTGCATTCTGAAGATACAGTGTACCTTCTTCCCTGAAAGGAAGTACTACAACAACATAAACCGGATAATCGTGTTTTTCCTTTAGCTCCTTCACAAGCATAGGTGTAAATGAAGAACCTGTCCCACCTGATGCGGATGTTATAACAAAGGACACATCGAAATTCCCTCTCTCCTCGATCTGTCTCATTATGTGGGTTTTGTTATCCTCAAAAACATGTTTACCTACGTTTCTGTTGGCTCCGACACCATGCAGATGAGGAATATGTATCCTGTCTTTTGCTTTTGTGAACTTCATCTCTTTGAGATCATTCACTGCGGTATTGATAGCAATTGTTTGCACATTGCTTTTGTATTTTTGCTGGGATAAGTACTTGCCAAAGCGGCTCTTTTTACCAAAAGCCTCCCTGTTAATGGCATCCAGTATACGGTTTCCGCATTGACCGTTCCCAACGATGAGTATGTTGAGCAATTAATTCCTCCGAGTAGTAATATAATTATAATCAGATAAATCTTGTGATTGTTTTTCTATTAAGTCTAAATCAAGTATCAGAACTTATATTGTTTGTGCCTGTGGAATATCCATCCGGCCACAGCTCCGATTATAACTAAAGGTATCAGGTATACATATATTGGCTGCTCGAAAAGATGATCATATTTTCCTTTTACAACAAATATTTTATTTGTCACTGAATCCGAGCTGACCTGCTGTAACTGAGCATCTACACCATTATTGAAAAGATAGCTGTTTTGAGTAGAGATGGTATAGGTACCTACCTCTGCAGCTTTTAAAGTGAAAGAGAATTCTTTTTCCTGCTGAACACCAAACGATTCCAGATATATTGTCGGAACGCCGGATATTGTTTCGATTCCAGAGCCGCCATTAAACTCCAGTCCCTCAGGAACCTGAATATTGACAGTCACACCTGTTGCCGAAGTATCTCCTGTATTTTTGATCTTGATAGTACCCTGAATATCATCATTCCTGCTGACCGTATATTTGTCGAGCGTTGTTGTAAATTCGATATTGGCATTAACAAGATCCTCACCAGCTTCTACTATGACGACGGGGGAATTGGATGAGGCCTGTGGGAAGTCCAATCCTGCAGTATTTGAGAAACTTGCCGTAGTGGGTGAAAGGGGATAAGTTCCAGCCTCTGTTGCTTTTAATTGATAGACAAATATAGTTTTAGACTCACCAACATCAACTGATGTCTGCCCGGTCTGACTTACAAACGACTCATATAATAAGAATTTGGCTTGTTGTGGTTCCTGGAATATGACTTCTGTTGCCTTGTCGTCACCGACATTTTCAACAGTAACAGTCACACGTACAAGGTCACCTACACTGAGATCTGATTTGTCAACTGTCTTTGTTATCTTGAGTTCAGGAGTACCTGAAAAAACAGCATACTTATGGCCACCATCAATGACACCGCTTTCATAGACATCACTCATGAGATAGTTGCTGAGAACTATAGAGATCTGGACCACAGGAAGGGTTCCACTGCGAACAGATATGAGAGTGACCTCTATAGTACCATCGTCTTCAAAATCAAATTCATAAGAGTCACCTTCATTGATAAGGAAGTCATCGACCTCGTTGCCATTATTATATACGTAGAATGAAGCAGACTCTGCACTCGGGAAGGCATCTGTAACATCGATGACAAAATTGTTTATCTGGTAACCATCACCAGTAGTGATAGTACTATTATACAACTCTACCGCTGCGGAGGCATTTCCAGCCATTGCGAGACAAAAAGTAACCATACATAATAGAATAACGAAGAATCGAGTAGGTTGAACCATATTTTCCTCAGGAAATCAGAATTTGATTTTGTTTTTCAGTAAAATACGCAGTTTTTGATATAAATCTTATGATTATAATAGTTTTTAAAATTTACGTGCTAAAAATATTTGGCAATATATGTTTTGCAGATCAATCATACAATAATTTCAAGACTGACATCTATCCACCGGGACTGGTGAACGAGAGAACCCATAGATATGATATCGACCCCTGTCTTAGCATAATCTTCCAGATTATCCATATTTATACCACCGGAAACCTCGATTATAACGTGTTCAGGGATTGATGATCGCTTTAACATCTGTACAGTATTAATGACCTCACCCGGACCCATATTATCGAGCATGATGATATCAGCACCCGACTTTGCTGCGATCAGGGCATCTGCAACAGACTCAACTTCTACCTCTATTTTCTGGGTGAAACCGGCCTTTGTCTTTGCAGATAAAAGAGCACCTTCAACACCCATCAGTTTCACATGATTGTCCTTTATCATTATAGTATCTGAAAGGTTGAACCGGTGAGGATCACCACCACCAGCTATCACTGCCATTTTCTCATATTTACGAAGTCCTGGTGTTGTCTTCCTTGTACATGCTATTCTTACATCAGAATACCTGCGGGCAATATCCACGCATCTTCTCGTGTTCGTTGCTACTCCGCAGAGATGACCAAGGAAATTCAGGACCAGTCTTTCTGTTCTGAGAATAGAAATAGAACTTCCGCTTAAAGAAAATATGACATCGCCTTCAGAGAGTCTGTCACCATCTGAATGTTCGGTGGAATAATGGATATTGAAATAATCAAAGAACGATTGTGCTACTTCAAGTCCGGCAAGTGTGCAATCCTCTTTGGTGAAAATAATGGCTTCTACAGGTTTTTCACCAACAAGCTTACAGGAAATATCATTATATCCGAGGTCCTCTTCAAGGAAACTCTCTATCTCATGTGTGAACATCATATTACCTATCATATTTACAGTAAAGGGATTTATATGCTTCCAGCATATAAGCAAAACCTACTTAACTAATCAATATAAGCAGTAATCAACAAATTTACTTAACAGGCTCAATTTTCAGGGATCAATAATGCTAAAGATCGGACTTATAGGTTGTGGAACAATCGGCACCAGCATATGCAAAGCCATTGATGATGGTACCGTTGATGCAGAGCTTTTTGCCATATATGACAGAAATGTGGATGATGTGGATAAACTGTTGTCCACTCTTAAAAGATCAAAACCCCAGGTAATGGAAACTTCCACGATGATCAAACAGATAGATCTCCTTGTTGAATGTGCTTCACAGGGAGCCGTCTATGAAGTAATACCTGCAGCCCTGCATGCACATTGTGATGTGATGATCATGAGTGTAGGTGCTTTTGCGGACGAGAAGTTGTATAAGGCCATAAAAGAACTTGCAAAAGATAATAACTGCAAGGTATATCTTCCCTCAGGAGCCATTGTCGGACTTGACGGACTCAAATCAGCTTCCAGCGAGGAAATATATTCAGTTACACTCACCACTCAAAAGCCACCAAGAGGACTTGCGGGGGCACCATATATCATCAGGAATAAGATAGATCTGGATAAGATCAATGGGAAAACCGTTATTTTTGAAGGCCCTGCCAGTGAAGCGGTAAAGGCTTTCCCGGCAAATGTAAATGTTGCTGCCACCCTGAGCATTGCAGGTATTGGTTTTGAGAAGACGAAGGTCAGGATAGTGGCAAACCCGGCGCTGACACGCAACATACACGAGATATCCGTAGAAGGTGCATTCGGAGAGTTTACCACAAGGGTCGAGAACGTCCCATCTCCCGCAAATCCAAAGAGCAGTTATCTTGCATCCCTTTCCGCCATAGCTACCCTGAAAAAGATATCCGACCCGTTCCAGACAGGAACGTGAACTGAGAGTACATACTATTTACCATCAATATATTCCACAAAATGGAAGTTGAGACAGAACGGCTGGCTACAAAAGGTTGTGATTCCATGCAGGATACTCAAGATATCGTTGAAAGAATACTGGAGCTGAAAAAAGAACACAATGCTGTCATCCTCGCACACAACTACGAAAGAGGAGAGATACAGGACATTGCAGACTTCACAGGCGACTCACTGGGACTGAGCAAGCAGGCAATGGAACAGGAAGCTGAAATTATCGTTTTTTGCGGAGTGAATTTTATGGCTGAAAGTGCAGCCATCCTGAGTCCTGAAAAAATAGTGCTCTTGCCGGAAATTTATGCAGGTTGCCCTATGGCATCAATGATAACAGCTGATGCATTACGCGAGGAAAAAAAGAAATACCCTGATTCTGCGGTCGTTTGTTATGTCAATTCAACAGCCGAGGTGAAGGCAGAGAGTGACATATGCTGTACATCAGCAAATGCAGTTGAAGTTGTCAACTCCCTTGAAGAGGATGAGATCCTATTTGTCCCTGACAAGAATCTTGGAGACTATGTATCCAGATACAGTACAAAGAAGATAATTCCCTGGGAAGGATATTGCCCCACGCATAACCAGATACTTGTTACGGATGTTATAAAAGCCAGAAAAGAGCACCCTGATGCTGAAGTGCTGGCACACCCCGAATGCAGACGGGATGTAATTGACCTGGCGGACAAAGTGTTCAGCACCACAGGAATGGTTGAATACGTAAAGGATGCAGGGAATGAGTTCATCGTTGCAACTGAAAGAGGCATCCTTCACAAGCTGGAAAAGGATAATCCGGAAAAGAAATTCTATAATGTTTCTGAATATACGGTATGTCCGGATATGAAGGCTATAACCCTCGAATCCTTACTGCTTTCACTTGAAAACATGCAATATGTGATCACTATTCCTGAAGACATCAGGGTAAAAGCCAGATTAGCACTTGACAGGATGCTGAAAGTGAAACGAAGCAGGTAAGTTTACTATGCAGACATATCTGAAACTGATGCGTTCAGGCAATTGCCTTATGGCAGCTATTGCCGCTGTTGTTGGGGTTTTTATAGCATACAACATAGTTGTGGCCAATAATCCTTTTTCGATTCAGTTCCCTATATTTGATACAACAAAAGTATTCTTTGTAGTGTTTATGATAACTGGTGCAGGCAATGCTATCAATGATTATTTTGATGTTGATATCGACAGGATAAACAAGCCAGAAAGACCTATTCCTTCAGGAAAGATCAGTCTTAGAACAGCATTATATTTCTCACTTGCACTTTTTGTGATGGGAACTATCCTTGCAGCATCCATAAACATGATATGCGGTGCCATTGCACTTGTTAACTCCATTCTGCTCATCTACTATGCAAGCAACCTGAAACGCACCGCCCTTTTTGGGAACATTGCGGTTGGGTACCTTACCGGTTCAACATTCCTCTTTGGCGGTGCAGTGTTCTTTGAGAACGCCGGCATCAACGGAGTATTTGTGCTCTTCCTGCTGGCAACCCTGGCAACCATAGCCAGAGAGATAGTCAAGGATATAGAGGACATCGAAGGCGACAGAGAAGACGGGGCACGTACACTCCCAATACTCATCGGTAGTCAAAAAGCGGCATATCTGGCATCATTGATAGGTTTTGTTGCAGTGCTGGCAAGTCCATTACCTTACCTGCAGTCACTTATGAGCCTGCGCTACCTGTTCATAGTTGCCTTAGCGGACATACTATTTGTTGTAGCTGTCTACCAGATACTTGGCAAGAACAATCCCGCAAAGTCATCAAAGATGTTCAAGATGGCAATGGCATTTGCGCTCATATCATTCATAGCCGGTGCCTGACATCAACATATAGGGATCATGCCCCTGGCTAGCTGCATACAGAACTCCTGAATGTGTTCGAGTTCAAAATCAATGACTTCCTCTACTTCTTTTGCCACGGAATCAACAGTACCTTTTTCCATAATGATCTGGGCTGCTGCCACCTTTGGTTTATCAATAGCAACACCGATGTCGCTCAGGAGCCATACATATGCCTCTTTTACATCAGGTACTTTGTCCACAACCCTGCCGGCGATATAATGAGACAGGATATTGTATATTTTACCCACATGGCTTACCGGGTTCTTTCCTGCCGCCGCTTCACTGCTGACAGGACGGTTCAGAGGGATTATGCCATTCACACGATTGCCACGACCAACCTGGCCACAATCGGCATCTTCAGCTGATGTACCTGTAACACTTGTGTAGATACCCTGCATGCCACGCCCGGGAATGTCAAGATTATTGAAAGAAATAGAGGCACTCATCTCCACACCTTTTGATTCCATATAATCAGTCAGGAATCCGTTCATTGCTCCAAAAAGGTCATTCTTCATATTGAAATAGTGCTGTTCGGAATCAACAAAAGAATCAATCAGAGGCATGGCAATTGTAAGGTCAAACTTGTTACCCCGCCTTATACCCATGACCTTAACATCTTCACCTGATTCAGGATATTCTTCCTTGAATTCTGTTGAATTAAGGTGCCTTTCCATATCGAGCACTGCCTGTTCTGTGAAAGAGAGAGGTGCATAACCTACGGCAGCAGATGTATCATTTGAACCAAGTATGCCCTTTTGCCTGCTGAAGATATCCGTGAGTTCTGCTGAACCATGTTTGAGTTCCACCTGATATTCCACAAAATCCTTTTTTACAAAACGCAGATTTTCATCGAACCAGTTTCTTGCGGTATCCACTGCTATATTGGCAACATCTACCTCAATACCCTCAGCCTTGAATGTTGCACGGTCACCAATTACAAGAAGCATGGGGTTCACTACAACCCCACCACCAAAGATACCCGCAGTCTCACCGGCAACCAGCAGGCATTTATCGATATTATGATGTAAGATCGCATCGAACTTTTCAAGGTATTCAGTACATAAGTTGACTGATATCTTATCCATAATTGCATCGCAGATGCTGTCCGGGTGACCCAGTCCTTTTCTTTCGACGATCTCAAGGTGTTGTTCCGGAGCACTTGCTGCCCTGAATTTCTCTACTGTTATATTTCTCAGTTTTGCCCCCTCCCAAGGATCACTGACTGCCATTAGCAGTTACAATATGTAATTTAAATTAAACTGGTATCAGATTAATAACTATTCATTTTCCGAAGGAGCTATATCTGATGACCGGGCATGTTTCAGGTATTCCTGCAGTATCATGGGGAATGTGTTTGCAGGAACAAACCTCACGCCAAGTTCCTCAGCCCATTTCTGAATTCCAAAATCACTGGCCACAACAGCAGCATCAAGCTCTTTTGCAAGTATGAGAACGTCTATGTCAGGAGCGCTGTCAAGAATACCATAGCGAAGAGCAGAACGGTATTTGTTCCGGAATTTGCCGATATGCCCGCCAATGACCCTCTTCTCGATATCAAAACCAATGTCCTTCTTCGTCTCTGCCTTTGTATCGGTGAGCAGGCATTCTGTGGATGCATCCCAGATTGTTTCCTCGGCAATTACCATGCCCTTGTTGATTCGCTCACGCATATGTGATACATATTCATGGAAAACCTTGGACGGAATCTGCACATTATACCTATCAGGAGCCTTTTTCACAAGCCATGTATCTATCTTTGCAATGACATCAGCATCACAATTGTTGTTCTGGGCAAACTCATGAAGCTCCTTATAGACCGATGGAAAAGGTACATAGCAACTTATACCAAGGTTTAGCCTGGAACTGGCTATGAGATTCAATACCCCTTTCATCCCCTCGCATATACCATCCGACCCCATCCTTTCTCTCGTCTGCAAATCGGTCAGTGCAGTGGTATCCAGAACAAAACGTTGCCTTAACATGTGATTACCTTCATTGGGACAGCTTATTTAGTCTGCCCATATATAAAAGGGCGGAGTAGGGTTAAAGTATTTTTGGTAGTCACACACTATGAAACTTACCAATTTGAAAAATGTGGACGATTGTATATATATTATTAGATTTTATTATTTTATCACTATAATTACAAGATAATCACTTCCTTTGAATAACAGTTTTACATATGGTACTATCCCTTCGTACACATTGCGAAAATAACGTGTAACTTTTCAATCACATAAGAGGAATCAAATGAAGATCCGCAGCAAAACCCTGGCAATCCTTGGAATCACCTTTTTCTGCATGTTTGCACTTTTAACAATTACGACCGGGCAAATAATAGAAGACAGCTTCAAACAACTGGAAGAAAAAGAGATTGCAAAGAATATAGAAAGGGTTAATGCTGCTATTGACTCACGAACCGAATACCTCGTAATTCTTACAAATGACTGGGGACACTGGGATGACTCTTATTATTTTCTGCTTGGAAAAGATGAAGATTATATGGAAAACAACCTTGACGCCTACTCCATAGAAAATCTGCAGATAGATATGATGCTGTTTTATGATGAGGAGGGTCAGCTTTACAGTGTTGCAGGAGCTGATAATGATGCTAATGAAGAAATGAATGTGCCAGTCTCGGTACTTGATTATCTTGAATCAAATGACATATTATTTTCAAGCGCTTCTAATTCGGCATACGTAAAAGGTATCGTAAATACCCCCGTGGGACCAATGCTTATAGCATCTAACCCCATAACACAAAGCACAGACTATGAGATGATAGTAGGTACCCTTGTTGTTGGAAAATATGTGGATGAAAATTTAATAGCAGAATTAGAGGACACAACTAAATTGCATCTAAGTCTGAAAGAAGTGGACTCTGGCATGAAAAATAAAGAGAACGACCTGGAAACACTTCCCCGGGAAAATGGATTATTGAGCATCGAATATGTGAATGATGATTCAGTCATCGGAACCACAGTATTGGATGACATCAATGGAAAACCTGTATCCTTACTGAAAGTGGAAATGACAAGGGAAATATACCAGCAGGGGCAATCTGTGATTGCATACCTTTTCTATGCCATACTCTTCCTTGGAATCGTCTACGGTATTGTCCTGATATTCTCCCTTGAAAATTATGTGCTGTCACGCCTATCTGTCCTCAGCAGGAATCTGACTGCAATCACTAAGGATGGAACATTATCCTCACGTGTTAAGATGAGTGGTAATGATGAACTATACGACCTCTCCGAAAACATCAACTATATGCTGGAGACACTTGAGAATAAGGAGAACAAGATACAACAGGCTGAACAGATGAGCCGGAAGAGGATGGAATCCATTATTGAGAACATAATCAGTGGCGTTCTTGTCATTGATGAAAAGACACACCAGATCATCGATGTAAATCCAGTCGCTGAAGAGATAATTGGCCTGCCCAGGGACAAAATTGTAGGTAATTTGTGCCACGAATTCGTATGTCCTGCAGAAAAAGGAAAGTGCCCCATAAGCGATCTTGGAGAAACATTGAATCGATCAGAACGCATCCTAATCAATGCAAAAGGAGAGAAGATACCAATCCTTAAATCCGTAGCAACTGTGGCCCTGTCAGACAAAAAGTATCTGATAGAGAGTTTTGTGGACCTGAGTAAGATAAAGGAAGCTGAAAACGAGATAATCCAGGCTAAATTTGTGGCAGAATCTGCAAACCGGGCAAAGAGTGATTTCCTTGCCAACATGAGCCATGAACTTCGCACACCCCTCAATTCCATAATAGGATTCTCCGACCTGATGCTGGAAAGGAATGCAGGGGAATTGACCGATCAACAGAACAGATATATTACAAACATATCCACGAGCGGGAAACATTTACTTTCACTAATAAACAATGTGCTTGACCTTTCTAAGATCGAAGCGGGAAAAATGGAGCTGTATTTAGAGGAGTTCACAGTTGAAGAGACCCTTATTGAAGTAAAACAACTGATGACAACTCTCGCTAACAAAAAAGGAATCACTGTCAATTATAATGTAGCTCAACCGGTGACGATGATATGCGCTGACAAGATCAAATTGAAGCAGATACTTTACAATCTTATCAGTAATGCCATCAAATTTACTCCGGAACACGGCATAATAGACGTTAATGTTGAGGCAGTAGAAAACGTTATCAGATTCTCTGTTAAGGATACTGGAATTGGAATCTCGGAAAAAGGTCTTGCCAGGCTATTCCAGCCTTTCACTCAGCTGGACTCTGCCACTAACAGACAATACGAAGGAAGCGGACTTGGACTTACTCTTGTTAAAAGATTTGTGGAGCTGCATAACGGAAAAATATGGGTTCAAAGCGAGCAAGGAAAAGGCACCACTTTTACTTTTGAATTCCCATTAACTGAAAACATGGACAAAAGTGGCATCGTTCCTGAAAATGTAGATATCATCCCTGAATCTCCTGATGAAGCACCAACACACATCAACCCTGAGAACAGCACAGATGATGAAGCACTTATACTTGTTGTGGAGGATGACGATGCTTCCAGAGAATTGCTTGAAGAGACTTTAAAATATGCAGGCTATCGTGTGATATCCACATCCAGAGGAGAAGAAGCCATAAAACTTGCTGAAGATATGAATCCCTTTGCCATAACTCTTGATGTAATGATGCCAGGAATGGACGGATGGGATGTGCTCAAGGAGTTAAAGCAAAAAGAAAGTACCAGGAACATACCTGTTGTTATCACAACAATGCTTGACGAACGCAAGATCGGGACTGAATTAGGAGCAGAGGAACACTTCATCAAGCCTGTGGAAAAAGAAATACTCATAGCAACACTCGAAAAAATAAGAAGCTACAATTCAAAATCATCCTTCAGGGTACTGGTGGTGGATGATGAGAGAATTGCTGTTGAGATGATGGAAGAAATGCTCAAGGATACAAATTACGATGTACTGACAGCTTACGGAGGACAGGAAGCCATCGTTACTGCATTTAATGAACATCCTGAAGTCATTGTGCTTGATCTTATGATGCCGAACGTCACTGGCTATGATGTTATTAAAGCGCTTAAGGAAAATAAAGGAACAAAAGACATTCCCATCATCATCTGCACAGCCAGGCATCTGGAAAGAGAAAATGAAGAAGCCTTAAAGGGGCAGATATCCGGCTTCATGCAGAAGGGCGAGTTCAGTAAAGATAAGCTGATTTCATGCATAAGGAATCTCCATGTGAATAGGGAACAGAATGATACGGAAAATACATAGGATATTTAATCAAGACACGAAATCTGCTTTATCTTGTACGTGCAGGTTAACTGTTTTTTGAAATCTTGTATATAGCAGGGATATTTGTGCAAGCAGTGCTTCTTTTTAAATATAATTGAAGAAACTTGCTTTAACAAACATAAAAGAAGCCTAGAATACTATAAATTAAGGTGCAGGTGTCAGAGTAAACTCCCACACCACACGTAAATTAAAAAAGAACATGCAGGATGCCTATTCAATTCTGAATTTTGCAGCACCCTGCATCAGGCTGTTTGCAAGGTCTGCAAGTTGCTGGGCAGATGTTGAGTGAGAGTTCTTCCATGGAAGCGGTTTGCTCCTGCAAAGACGCTGATGCCTGTTCAGTACCTGCAGCTGATTGCTCTGAAATTGAGGAAAACCCCTCAACAGAAGCGGTTACCTCTTCAATGCTGGCAGCCTGTTCCTCGGCAGCAGCAGCGATCTCCTGTGCCATCCTTGCAATTTGCTCACTGTCTTCAACAATGGACCTTACGGCTTCAACTGTTTCCCTGAGAGATGCTGCACCAACTGATACCTTACCTGTCCCTTTTTCCATAGCATCTACAGCCTGGTTACTGCCATTTTGTATGTCCTGAATAAGTACAGCTATTTCCTTGGTTGCGCTGCTTGAATCTTCTGCAAGCTTGCGGACTTCATCAGCAACGACTGCAAAACCCCTGCCGTGTTCTCCGGCACGTGCTTCTTCGATAGCTGCATTGAGTGCAAGGAGGTTGGTCTGGTCAGCAATCGAAGTAATAAGGTTCACAATATCCCCTATCTGCTTTGATTTACCATCAAGTTCACGAATGACTTTAGCTGAGTCGGACACAGCCCCCTGTATTTCATCCATCTGAGCAAGAAGCTTTTCTGATTCCTTACCGATACCTCTGATAGTCTCGCTTGCCATGCTTGCATTCTGAGCTGCATTCTGTGCGTTTGACGCGATCTCCTGAACACTGATGGACATGTCATTCATTGCATTGGAAACTTCCATTGCTTTTGATGACTGGATTTGAGCACCCTGTGAGATGTCAGTCACGGTTTCAGATATCTGACCGGAGGAAGCCGTCATCTGTTCTGAAGATGCTGATATCTCTTGTGAGGTTGAAGCTACCCTGGAAGCACCTGCCTGAACTTCTGATATAAGGCCTGTCAGGTTTCCTACCATTGATCTTAGAGCATTGGAAAGTTGTCCAAGCTCATTGGAAGAATTGTTTTCCAGCTCTACGGTCAAGTCACCGGCAGCAACTTTATTGGCTGCATCAAGCATTTCGTTTACCGGCTTTGATATCAGTTTAGAAATGAATAAAGCCATTGCAGAACCTGCGATAATAGCAAGCACGACCATGATGACCATTATAAGGAGAGAGCTTGACATTTCCTGATGTTTGACATCCCGTGTACCAACACAAGTAATAATTTATACTAAGTTTCTGTGAACTCATCAATTCTAATGAACAGTTACTGAAAATATATTATTGTTCAACAGTTGAGCGTTAAATACAAATTATAATATAAAACATTAATTGTACATGATTAATACATAATTTAATACTAATCTATGTTACCAGAATAATAGTTTTAAGCATCGCTCTTTTTTCTTATAACTTTTACAAAAAAATAATAGTAAACGAGAACTCCAAGTTAACAAAATATCCTGCTATGGAAATTAAAAGCACGGAGCAATAAGATTAAATAGTAATTTAATTCACATTGTGTTTTCAGCCCACACCTTTATTATATATATTTTGTGCATAAATTTGCATAATTTGAAGCAAAATCCACATCAATAGAACTGTTTTTACTAATACATACTAAATATAGTATGTTTTAAATATAATAAATCAGCATTTATATGTTCGTGTGACGGTGTTGCACTTATTTTGAACAAAATAAAAGAAATAGATGAGAAAAATGAATTTTAAAAAAATGAATATCAACACTAGACTAATTCTATACATCGTTACAAGTGTTACTATATTGATGGCCATAAGCACCTATGTAATCGTTGACAAAGTGACAGAACAGGAAATGAATATGGCCTATTCTGAATCTGAAAACATTGCAAGGGGTTATGCATACCAATATGACAGTGGTATGCAGTCGAACCAGTTACTTGCACAAACACTTGCAAGCACCATGGAGAACTATGGAACAGGTGACAGGGATGAAGTCAATGCCATACTGAAGAGCCTGCTGCAAGAAGACCAGGGACTATTGGGAACATATGTTGCATACGAAGCCAATGATTTTGATGGGAACGATGCAGAATTTGCAAACACACAGGGACACGACTCAACCGGAAGATTCATCCCATACTGGAGCAGGATCGGTGGTTCTATTGCTCTTGATCCTCTCGCTGGTTATGAAACCGATGATTACTACCAGTTACCGAAATCCCTGAAACAGGACGTTATTCTTGAGCCTTTTGTGTATGACGGAGTAATGATGATCAGCTATGTATCCCCTATAATAAAAGAAGGAGATTTCATAGGAATTGCTGGTGTGGATGTTTCACTGGATTATATAGACGAAGAGGTTTCAACAGTCAGTGTCTTTGATACAGGATACGCATTCATGGTCAGTAATTCAGGAATGTTCATGTCACACCCTGATGAAAAGAACTGGATAGGTACGAAGTACCTTGCTGACTTCGATGACCCGGAAATAAACAAAATGGCAGCAGACATTGAGAATGGTGTCAGCGGACATGTGGAAGTCATTGACCCTACAACGGGTAAAGAAGTGACCATGGTTTACCACCCGGTAGAAACTGCTGATTTTGCATTCGTACTGAGTATCCCTGAAGAAGAGATGTTCGCAGGGGCAATGGAACTCAGGAACCAGTTGATAATCATATCTTTGATTGCGATCATTGCAATGGCAGGAATAGCCTACCTGATAGCACGTTCCATTACCAAGCCGATAGAAGATATCGTTGATGATTTCAAGAATATATCGACCGATGCACTTGAGGGTAAACTCGATAGAAAGGCAGAAACCGATGTCGGTGTGGACTTCGAGGCAATCCCCAGAGGACTGAATGATATTATGCAAACTTTGAATGGAATCATTACCGACATCAGCAGGAATTCAAATGTGATTGCCAGTACATCTGAACAGATGTCTGCAGCTATCGAGGAAGTCACAGCTACATCCGAAGATGTCTCAAGAACTATTGGCGACATTGCAAAAGGAGCACATGAACAATCCTCAAAGGCAGAAGACATTTCCCGTGCAATGAGCGACATGTCATCAAACGTCCAGGACATAGCCGTCAATGCGCAGAGATCTGCCGAGATTGCCATGGAATCAAGCGAACAGACAAAAGCTGTCGGATATAAGTCAGAGGAACTGATGAAACAGATGGAAGAGATACAGAGAACATCCATCGAATCTGTGAATGCGATAAGGGAGCTGGAATCTAAATCCAAGCAGATCGGAGAAATAGTCAACCTCATCACTAATATCGCTGACCAGACCAACCTCCTTGCGCTCAATGCAGCCATCGAAGCAGCACGTGCCGGTGAACACGGCAGAGGTTTTGCAGTCGTTGCTGATGAGGTTCGCAAACTTGCAGAGGAATCCGGTAGTGCAGCAAAGCAGATATCAGGCCTTATCCATGAGATACAGAATGACACTGATGTCGTAGTTGACTCAGTAGAAAAAGGCAATACCACGGTTTCCAGCGGAGTTCAGGCTCTCGATGAAACTGCCAGAGCTATGAGAGAGATCGTTGAAGGTTCTATCAAGGTCGCTGAAATGGTACAAGACATTGCTGCTGCTGCTGAAGAACAGTCTGCTTCCATCGAGGAGATAACAGCTTCTGTTGAGGAGGTAACATCTATTTCCCAGGAAGCCGCTGCGGGAACTGAAGAGACATCAGCATCGGTAGACCAGCAGGGCATGTCTATGCAGGAACTTGGCCGAAGCTCACAGGAACTTGCCGGCATGGCTGTTGCGATGCAGGAAATGGTAAACAAGTTCGTGCTTGCAAGTGACGATGCTGTGACGCATGAGGATGCACCTAAATTAAAAAATAACGGAAAGGGACTGCATTAATTGTCCCTTTTGTTTTCGTTTTTACTTTTTTGATATGGAATTGAAGCCATAATAGTGGTTTATCAACAAGTTGCTGACAATCAAGCTGTCTGCCATTCACTGATACGCCCGCTCATCATCACCTGTACTCTTCTCATCCTCATTCGCCGCATATCTGGCAAAGGATTCAGCCGCCTGTTCATAGAAACTCATGGCACTTCGGGAAGTTGTTGGTTTGACTCTTTTTTTGGCTTTAAGGAAGTGGTCGGCTGTGATTTTCAGACCGGCGGCTCTTTCCATGGCATCTTCCTTGCTGAGACCTGGAGTGATTATCTCACGCAGAGACAGCATTGTGGCTTCACGGCAAATGGATTCGATATCAGCGCCGACGTAGCCTTCGGTAATGTCGGCAAGCTCAGGGATATCAATACCTTCTGCCAGTGGTTTGTCATCCAGATGGATCCTGAATATCTTTTCACGGCTCTGCCTGTCAGGTGGCCGGACATAGATAAGACGGTCGAACCTTCCGGGACGCAGCAGGGCGGGGTCCACAATATCAGGACGGTTCGTGGCTGCGATTATCACAACATCCTTCAATTCCTCCACACCGTCTATCTCGGTGAGTATCTGGCTCACTACACGCTCGGTAGCATGGGCATCCACACTGGAACCACGTTCCGATGCCATGGAATCGATCTCATCGAAGAAAATGATGGTCGGTGCAGCCTGCTTGGCCTTTCGGAAGGTTTCACGCACCGCACGCTCGGATTCTCCTACGTAGCGACTGAGCAGCTCAGGACCTTTGATACTTATGAAATTGGCCTCACTTTCAGTAGCTACTGCCTTTGCAAGCATGGTCTTCCCTGTTCCGGGCGGACCGAACAACATGATGCCACGAGGTGGTTTGGTACTCACCGCGTCAAATAGTTCAGGATATTTCAGGGGCCACTCAACAGCCTCTATCAATTCCTGCTTGGCTCCTTCCAGACCGCCGATATCTTCCCAGCTCACATGCGGAACTTCAACGAAAACCTCCCTCATGGCCGAAGGCTCTATATTCTTCAGCGCCTCATCGAAATCCTTCCTTGAAACTTCCAGCTTTTCCATGAACTCCGGTGGGATCTCATCTTCAACATCATCGATCTTTAGTTCGGGAAGCAGACGCCTGAGAGCATGCATTGCAGCCTCCTTACACAGGGATGACAGGTCAGCACCCACAAAACCGTGAGTTACTGCAGCTATTTCCTTCAGGTCCAGCCCATCCTCAAGAGGCATGCCCCTCGTATGCACATAAAGAACCTGCAACCTGCCGCTTGAATCGGGAATACCTACTTCGATCTCCCTATCGAACCTTCCTCCACGGCGCAGTGCCTCATCGATTGAATTGGGGCGGTTGGTGGCAGCGATAACTATGACCTTGCCCCTGGAAGCAAGACCATCCATCAGGGACAGCAACTGGGCAACTATCCTGCGCTCCATCTCCCCTACGACCTCATCACGCTTGAGAGCTATGGAATCTACCTCATCGATGAAAATAATGGTCGGTGCATTACGCTGAGCCTCCTCGAATATCTCACGCAGCTTCTGCTCACTTTCACCATAATACTTGGAAACGACCTCAGGTCCGCTAACTGAAATGAAATTTGCATCGGTCTCACTTGCAACAGCTCTTGCTATCAGAGTCTTACCAGTGCCGGGAGGACCGAAAAGGAGAACACCTTTTGGAGGATCGATTCCAAGTTTATTGAACAATTCCGGATGTTTGAGCGGAAGCTCTATCATCTCACGCACAAGCCCCAGTTCCCTCTGGAGACCTCCGATATCCTCATAGTTCACCTGTCCGGCTGTACTCTCTGCAATTGCCGCCTTCTCCCTGAGTTGTATCTGGGTGTTCCTTGTCACAACCACAGGACCTGAAGGTTTGGTTGAAAGCACAACGAAAGAAATAGGGTTATTCACCGTCTCAACACGGATATTCTGCCCCTTTGCAACCGGACGACCTTCCAGTATCCTGAGAATGAAGCGTGCGCCACCAACAAGATGTGTTTCCCTTGTAGGGGCAAGAGTAACAGCCTCAGCCTCCACTACCTGAACCTTTCTCAGGGTCACCTTGTCATCGATACCTACTTTTGCATTATTACGCAGATTACCATCGATCCTTACAAGCTCCTTGCCCGCATCTTCAAGATAACCCGGCCAGACGATGGCGTAGCACTTTTCCTTGCTCTTTATCTCAATGATATCGCCACTGATGGCGCCTATCTGCTGCATGAGGGTCTTATCGAGTCTGGCAATTCCCCTGCCTGCATCACGGGGATATGCCTGACCAACGCTGACGGTGATCTCATCAGTCAAGTCGCATCACCACAGGTCCAATCTTAAATACGATATCGATGGTCGTCATTAATAATATATTCAGTAGAACTATGATTTAACGCTTCTGGGGTTTTTGGAAAAATATATAATTCGCAGGAAGCAAGTGATCAAGGATTTTCTGAAATTCACGGGTCAAAGAAAATGAGCACTTTATTAAAAGCAGGTTATATCCCTACCTATAACCCATAATAAAGGAAGTGAATACAAATGCGGGATATATATAATAACAAAGACGTAAGAATATGATTTGAGGGGAATGTATAACTGATTAGGACTCCTTATAATGAATACTTTATTATTTTTATTGTCTGGATTTAGTATAAATCCTATTTTCAAGGTGGGTGCTTAAATGAAAACACATTTTATAGTTAATTACCTAACTTT
>DAZF01000049.1 GCA_002507205.1 Methanolobus sp. UBA32
TTTTAGCATCCCGTGATAATAAATAAAAAAGGACCTGAAGTAGATTTCAGGTTTTGATTCAGCTACTCAGGTTGATTTTTCCATTGACCGCTTCATAGCTTTTCACGGCTTTTGGAGTATTGAGAAGTATCTTCCTGATCCTGTTATACACGCTTGGTGTGTGATCCTTGTCAAGCCTGTTCAGGAAACCGACCATCATTCCCACTAAAGGTATGTGATATTCGTCTTCCATCCGGTCAATATTGGCAAGGACATTGAGTATGCCTACGGTACTGTATTCATTAACCTCTGCCAGCCTGAGAACAATATCGCCAAGCAATTCCCTTCCCTTTTCGGTTTGCAGAGATCTCTTTCGGTTAAATGCAAAACTTCCATAAAGTGCTCTCTGGTCATTTGCCTGCTCTATCCTGAAAGAACCGGAACTTTCAACCTGCCTTACCAGATCAAATACATCATTGCTACTGCCACTTCCTATAACCCTCAGGAAAGCTTCCCAGCTTACCGGATGTTTTTCTGCCTCCTTCTGGAATGCCTGCATAAGCTGTATCCTGTCAGGTGCCGAACTGTTAAGATAATAACTGAAAGCACTTAATTTATCCGTGGCATTTTGGGCTGTCTGGAACTGTTCCCTGATAATATCGTGTACTGCAGGAGTATCGAGGGTTGACAGGGCAGAGAGAGACGTATTCTTTACCTGGCGTGTCTTGATTTTATTTACCTGTTCATTCAGATAATCCTGATCTTTGTTTTCAGATTCATTTTCCTTTTCATTGTAAACACGATATAACGACATTAATGAATCTTCATGCCTGCTTGCTATTGCTTTGAGGATTTTTTGCTTAACTTCATATAACAACTGATACTGGTGTGCAAGTTTCTCATCTTCAACAGATTCAAAGATGGTCAGGAACTGTGCCCCTGCGCCCTCCATCAGGCCATTATCCTGAATGAGCTCATGATAGAGGTCTGTAAACTCCTTCGAAGGAAGACGATTTTTATCCTCGATCAGTTTCATTTTCTCTATATCCACGATCCTGTAGAATGCAATGAACCTGTTTATGAGATCCCGGTCCTTCTTAGCCTGCAAGATCAGTTCATCAATATCTACATCATGAACTACTTTTCCAAAGAAGGAATACCCCCGATTCAGGGATGAAAAAGCAGGTCTGTCCACATCAGTGATGACTATCCTTTTCTCTCTCCCCTTCATCTGCTCTGTAACTTCAGCAAGATCGTTTCCTTCACTGTCTACAAGGGCTGCACAGAATGGGAAATCCCAGAATTTTCCACCTTCCTGAACTTCCTGTCTAAGGAATAATGTAAAAGTCCTTGCATTTTCATCATAGGAAGAATGTACATGGACCATTGGGAACTGTGTCTGTTTCAACCATGTCATTGCCATGTCTTTAAGTTCCAGTCCTGAAACCTCTTCCATCACTTCNNTCTATCATCGTCACGAATTCAGGGGCCTTTACATAGGTCACTGAAGTGATAAGATCATCAGGGTCATTGAATCCGTCCGGAATGATTGGCATGGAAGCTGCCCCTCTGTCAAGGGCAAATGTTCCTGAGCCGGGAGCCAGGAAGCCAAGGACTTCCTCAAGACGGCTATATGCCTCCCCGAAATGATATGCATGATACATTCTCTCTATATAGACGGTAACTGCCTCGTTAAGCCATATTTCAAAAGGACTTTTCCCGGTTACCTCGGAGCCGTTCAGGTTATGATAGAATTCATGGACCTTTACTCTCATCAGATACTCAAAAGCACCGTCTGTCATCTGGGGAAATGGCATTATACGATTGGTGCTGATGGTCGTATTCCCCACATTTTCCATACCACCAAAATTGGAATTCTGCATACCGATCTCCCTGTAAACGGTACCTGTATACTTGTATCCTGTCTGTATAGATTCGACTTCCCTTTTCAGATCATTCCTTATCTTTTCGATCTTTTCANNGTCTGCTGCCTCATTTTTAAGCAGGTCCCTTTCCCTGACCACATCCATGAGCTCTCTGCGCTTTTCAAACTGATGATATTGTTCAGGGCCTGTAAAAAGATGGATCCACATGATAGAATCGTAGAGAACATCAAGAGATCTTTGGGCTATCTGGGAGTCTGAACCAGGAGGTACCAGCAATTCCAGATCAAAGGTGTGTCCATCCGGATATTCGAATTCTTTTTTGAATGTATCATAAGTGCCTACACCCAGGAAAAAAAGATAGGTGGCCATAGGAGTTATTGAATTGTCATAGACGATTTTGTCCCTTCCATTTCCAACCGAATGCCTTGCTTCTATAATGTCGCCGTTGGTTATGAGATTTGTATATCTTTCATCGGCAATGATGGTTGTAGTGTAAGTACATTTGGCTACCATATCATCTATACATGGTACAATCCTCTGGAATCCCCATTGCTGGCATTGGGTTATCTGCTGTGGCGGAGCACCTGCGGGAGTTTCATCATAATAGAGACCTTCCAGTATGTTCTTTGTAGGTCTGCAAATGGTTTGGGTATTTATCAGGATCTCAGTGTTTTCAGGTACTTTCTGGCCGAATTTGATTAAGAGGATATCATCTTTTTCCCTGTATTCATGATCAATATCATAGTCCCTGCAACTTACGGATAGAATCTCAAGTTTCTTGCAATTCAGCTCAAGTTCATTGATGGGATTGTCAAGGGTTTCTAATTTGAGATGAGATGTTACCTTTGTATGATCGTCAAACACATCGAAAATAAGGTCCATGTGTACGACTTTTACAGTTAATTCCCCAAAATCTTCCGGATAATATTTGTATATTCTTTCCATCAAATCACTTCTGATAAATTACAGGATTACAGGATACCACGATCTTCTTTTACCTGACAGATCACAAATTTAAGTCATATGTTTCAGAGGATTTCAATCATCTCTGATTTAGACGGCTTAATCTTTTTAGATAAAAAAATATCCTATTTATTCTCTTAATAAGGTATTTTACCTATTTATCCCTTGTTTTTGAGATAGCTTTCGTCATCTTGAGTTATTTCTTTGTTTTTAGTTTTCTCATTTATGAATCACGTTTACGGAGGGCAAAGTTATTTATTTCAATGCTGGTTTTTATTCCCTAGTCTGAACACCCTGTAGACAAGTTACTATTATAGTTAGTATAAGCAGGGAATATACGTGAATGGATAGGAGTGCCATAAAGCACAGGTACTGAGTCCGACAGAAAGTCGGTTTTAAACTTATATGAATATCATAATCAAAGATTACATTTGAATAGGTGACATTATGACATGCGATGATTTTAAAGACCCGTTCAGGGCCAGGCAGACCATCAATATTGCTGATAAAGAGGTAACCATCTATCGCTTACAAAAACTGGAAGAGCTTGGGATAGCCAGCATCTCCAGGTTACCTTACTCCATTAGAGTCTTGCTTGAAGCTGTATTAAGGAATGTAGATGGAAAGGTAATTACCGAAGATGATGTAAAGAATCTTGCAGGCTGGAGTCCTGACGGGGTTCCTGCACTGGATATACCTTTCATTCCATCAAGAGTTATAATGCAGGACTTCACAGGTGTTCCTGCAGTGGTTGACATTGCTGCCATAAGGTCTGCCATGCAGAGACTTGGCGGTGACCCTTCAGTGATCAACCCCGTGATCCCTGCTGACCTCGTAATTGACCACTCCATACAGGTGGATTATTACGGTACATCCTATGCACGCAACTGCAATGAGAAATATGAGTTCCATCGCAACAAGGAAAGATATGAATTACTGCACTGGGCACAGAACGCTTTTGATAATATGAGAGTAGTGCCTCCTGCAAGTGGTATCATTCACCAGGTCAACCTTGAGAATCTGGCATCTGTCGTCCACCTGAAAGAGAAGTGCTCAGAAATTATCGCTTATCCAGATACGCTAGTAGGTACCGATTCCCACACAACAATGATAAACGGACTTGGTGTCCTTGGTTGGGGTGTTGGCGGTATCGAAGCTGAAGCTGTTATGCTCGGCCAGCCATACTACATGCCAATTCCGGAAGTCGTAGGCTTTAAGCTTACAGGCGAGCTCAGGGAAGGCGTCACATCCACAGACCTTGTACTTACTGTCGTGGAAATGCTCAGGGCACACGGTGTTGTCGGTAAGTTCGTGGAGTTCTACGGACCCGGTTACAAGGCACTGGAACTGACCGACAGGGCAGTACTTGCGAACATGGCTCCAGAATATGGCGCTACAATGGGATTCTGCCCGGTGGATGAAGTCACTCTGGACTATATGATAATGACTGGCAGAAGTGAAGAACATGTTGACATGGTAAGACAATACTGCAAAGAACAGGGCCTCTTCATGGAAGATGGACTGGCAGACCTGGACTTCACATCAACACTGGAACTTGACATCAGCACAGTAGAACCATGTCTTGCAGGACCTAAGAGACCACAGGACCGCATACCTGTTCAGGAGATGTCAAAGGCATTCCACCAGACAATGAAAGATGTCTTTGCCGCAAAGAGTGGTAAAAAACCAAATGGAGATGACCCTGATTACAGTCGCTGGCTTGGAGAAGGCGGATACAGTATCTCTGATATCACACATCCCCACCACACAGGTATTACAAAGATAAAATGTGCAGACGATGTAGTTGCAGTTACACATGGCTCTGTTGTTATTGCATCCATCACATCCTGTACAAACACATCCAGCCCATCACTTATGATAGGTGCCGGATTGGTTGCAAAGAAGGCTGTTGAAAAAGGACTTAAGGTAAAACCTTTCGTAAAGACAAGTCTTGCACCTGGTTCCCGTGTAGTTACTGATTACCTCGAAGAAGCAGGTCTAATGCCATATCTCGATGCGCTCGGTTTCCACCTTGTAGGCTATGGTTGNNGTTGCTGCAGTTCTCAGTGGTAACAGGAACTTCGAAGGCAGGATCAACTCTCAGGTAAAGGCCAATTATCTGGCTTCACCACTGCTTGTTGTTGCCTATGCACTTGCAGGAACTGTTGATATCGACCTTATGAAAGAGCCGATAGCATGTGACCCTAACGGACAGCCGGTTTATCTGAAAGATATCTGGCCAGGTAAGGAAGAGCTCGATGAATGCATCCGCAGATCCGTAACCCCTGAGATGTTCAAGGAACAGTATGCTAACGTCTATCAGGGAACAGATCTCTGGAGAAGCCTCGATGCACCTAAAGGTTTGCTGTACGACTGGGATAATGATTCCACATATATACAGGAACCACCTTTCTTCAAGGACTTCCCGCTTGAAGTGACCGAATTAGCCGATATTGAAGGAGCACGTGCTCTTGCTCTGGTCGGAGACAGTATAACCACTGACCACATATCCCCTGCAGGCTCAATTCCAACAAGCTATCCTGCAGGTCAGTACCTGCTCTCAAAGGGTGTCGATGAGAAGAATTTCAATTCATACGGCTCCAGGCGTGGTAACCATGAGGTCATGATGAGAGGAACATTCGGAAACGTGCGCCTTAAGAACAAACTTGTCGGAAGCAAGGAAGGTTCATGGACCATACACCAGCCAGACGGACAGGAAATGCCGATCTATGATGCTGCAATGAAATACGTGGAAGAAGGAACTCCACTTGTAGTTATCGCAGGTAAGGAATATGGTACCGGAAGTTCACGTGACTGGGCTGCAAAGGGCACTCAACTGCTTGGCATTAAAGCAGTTATTGCCGAATCATATGAGAGAATACACCGCAGCAACCTTGTTGGCATGGGAGTACTTCCACTACAGTTCAGAGAAGGAGAATCAGCAGAGAGCCTCGGACTTAACGGAAAGGAAATCTACGATATCAGAGGTATCGATGCACTCAAACCATTCGGCGAACTCACAGTTATTGCAAGATCAGATGATGGAGAAGAGAAGAGCTTTTATGTTCTTGTCCGCCTTAATTCTGATATTGAAATAGAGTACTATATGAACGGTGGTATACTGCATAAATTCCTGAGAGATGGAATAAAGGGAGAATGATTCTTTCATTCTTCTTTTTTAGATTTAAATATAAAGATTAAAAGCTCCAATATTTTTCTAGTTAATTATATATTAGGGCTATGAAATTCGAGCAAACTTTATATATCGATAATTGAAAGATAATATTAGCATATTTTATCAAAACGTACTTTTAATCCATCGGGGGATTTTTAATGGAAGAGATGAAAAAAGGCCTTGAAGGCGTAGTAGCTTTGGATACAAAAATATCCTTTATTGATGGTATCCAGGGAATCCTGATGTATAGGGGGATCAAGATAGAGGATCTTGTAGATCTCTCTTATGATGCGGTTTCCTATCTCCTCATCAATGGAAATATTCCCAATGAAAGTGAGTTATTTGAATATTCCCGGGAAATTAAAAGGAACCGTCAAATAAATGGTAAACAAGTAGAAGTGCTCAAGGAATTCGACTTTGGAATTGAGGCTCTTGACGGTTTGAGAACTGCTATTTCCTGTACATCTCATTTTGATCTTGAAAATAACCATCATTCACCTGATGCAAATAAGAACAAATCCATCAGGCTTGTTGCAAAATTCCCCACTATTGTTGCAGCTTTACATAGAGCACGTTTTGACCAGGAACCCATTAAGCCAGATGAAGAACTATCACACGGTGCTAATTTCCTCTATATGCTTACTGGCAAGATCCCAACAGAACTTGAAGCTGAAGCAATGGAAAAGGATCTTATACTGAGTGCCGAGCATGAATTGAATCCATCAACGTTCTCATTGAGAATTGCGGCATCAACCCTGTCAGATCTGTACTCTGCTGTCATATGTGGCCTTTGTACCCTTAAAGGGCCTTTACATGGTGGTGCCAGAAAGGGAGTTATGGATATGCTGGATGAGGTAGGCACTATAGAGAATGCCCAGGTCTATGTCCTTGACAAACTTGCAAAGAAAGAAAAGATTATGGGATTCGGTCATCGTGTCTATAAGACATATGACCCCAGGGCAAGAATATACAAAGATATTGCAAAAAGATTATCCATTGAGAAAGGCGACAGCAGTTGGTTTGATATGGCGGAGGAAATAGAGCGTATCCTTTACCACGAGTTCATAGAAATAAGAGGAAAAACACTCTATCCGAATGTGGATTTTTATTCTGCAGTCGTATACAAGTATCTTGACATTCCCGCTGAACTCGCAACTTCCATATTCGCAATAGGAAGAGTTTCAGGATGGATCGCCCACTGTATGGAACAATATGCCGATAACAAAGTTATCAGACCAAGGGCACATTTTGTGTGAGCCCTTATCTATTCTTTTTCACATTCCTTTTTCAGGTTATTGTTCATACTTTCAAAACCCTGTCTGGTCCTTTCACCGATCAGGGATAGTATAAGCGGTGCAAGTATACCCCGGAACCTTTCACACTGTATGAACCTTGTCCGGTTATTTTCAAGTTCTTCGATCCTGAATACATGTTCACCGTCAAAGATACCTTTTACCCATAAATTGCCCGTCCACCTGTATTCGTGCACAGGCTCTACATTTGTGATGACGGGATTGAAATTTACACCTTTCATACCTGGTGGCTGCATATAAACATCTAGCTTTGAGCCGGGTTGAAGTTCACCCTTTATGCGGGTAATGAACGGGTTCCATCTGTCAAAATTTTCAAAATCTGTAAGGAGGTCCCAGACCTCGTTGATCGGAGCTTCAATTATGATATCGGTACAAATCTTATGCATTATGAGGTAAACCTCCGGTAAAAAGGAAGTTGAAAGAAAAAAATGATCTATTGTTCACACTAATTACCTGCTGTTCTGTGAAACCAATTTAGCACTAATTAAATATATAGTTATAGATGATATTAAAACAGAGAACATAAAGAACAAAATCACCTGCTGATCGAGAAAGTATAATTGGAGAATTTAGTTGTAAGCATTTATATCGTCGCCTATCCCTGTCTAAGGTTCACATGGATTAAAAGTTTTACTATTTTAGATGGCATCAACAAAATTACCCATACAAGCAGAAACATTACTTCATATGAGTGTTTTTATACAGCAAAATTCATATAAGCCATAGTTATCGTTTACAATACAAAGGTAATAATCATGGGTGACAAAAGAACATATGGCGTTCCGGCACTATTATCATTTTTCATACCGGGACTGGGACAGATCATAAAAGGTGAGTTATTCAAGGCAATAGGCATATGGGTAGTTCTGGCTATTTGCTTTATATTGCAATTCATTCTCATAGGTTACATATTGGGAGCCATTGTCTGGATCTGGCAGATCTATGATGCATACAACAATTGATTGAAAGAGAAAGAAATATTACCCTCTTTTTTCTTCAATCAAAAAACAAACCTAAAATATATCACTTATTCCTGTAACCTTCTCGCCCTTTGCACCCTGCACAGTTACATCAAAATCCTTGAATTTTGGAACACCAGTGCCACCTGTTTCATCAGGCACAAGAGCATTGGACCATGGGCCATTCACCATATAGGCAATCCCGGAGTGTTCTTTCTCATATCCTGATTTCTGTACTTTGACGACAACTTTCCCAAAGCTGTTCTTCACAATAACAGTGTCGTTTTCCTTAATGGCGAGTCTGGATATGTCCTTTGGATCAAGTTTGATAACTGCTGAGAGCTTTTCATACTCTTCTCCAAAACGAGAGGATTCCTGGGCAGTGTTCTGGAACACGTCCCTGTACGTCACTATCTTCAGTTTAATTTCCGGTGCAGCAAGGAATTGTCCGAATCCCATCAGATCGCCTCTGTAATTCTTGTCAAAATTTCCTCATCGGATAGATTATCAGTTTCAATGATCTTTTTCAATTCGATTTCCACACCGTCCATACGTACAGCAGTGCCACCGGCTTCAACTCCGCCAAGTGCACATGGTATTGTTACTGTTGATCTTGTTGCCGTCAGGTTCTGGCATGGGTCAATTGTTATGAGCGGAATTTCCGTAAGATAGCGTGCAACGGAAAGTGGCAGACTTGATAATGGGTCCGAGCCAATGATGAGTGCAGCATCCACAGACCTGTTTCTGAGAGCTTCGACCACTGAATACTCAGCTCCATGGGCGGCATTGCCGGTTTCACCGTTGAACTTCAGACGGTTGACAGACCCAGTTTCTGCAAAGAGGTTCTGGTTGAAGCCCCTCATATTGTACTGACCAACCATGGGTATAAGATTGAAATTGGAAACCTCATTTAGCTTTTCCATCAATTTGAACAGGGGCTCAAGTTCCTCAAGGGAATAAACAAGTCCAAGACCAACACATATGATGCCGAACTTTGCCTTTTTCATTACATTCGCAAGTTCCAGTATCCTTTTCTTGTCGAAATCAAAGGATGTTTTAGGAACTTTACTTGACAGGGCACTTATAAGAGCATACATGAACTCTGCATCTGCACTCATGGGTATCTGGTAGAATCGAGTATCCCGGCAGATCTCAGCAGTCGATGATTTCCTTATGTCGATGGTTATTGCAGTCCTGTCCTCTTCCCATCCCCTCTGGCGCTCCTTGCCACGGGGGAAATATGAATATCTGGAAAGATGGCGAGGGTGTGAATTGGAAGGGTCTGCCCCCCAGAAAATGATAACATCAGCCTTGTGCCTGACATCATCAAGGGTGCATGTTTTGAGTTTATCCTGAAGAATTGCTTCTATTATAGGCCCCTGACAGAATGAGGAAGTATCATCAATGTATGCACCGGTCTTCTTTGCGAGTGCGATGGATATCTTTTGTGCTTCTGAACTCGAATTACCATGACCGAATATCAACGGGTTCTTCGCACTCCTGAGTATGTCAGCAGCTTTTGCAATGGCAGAATCAATATCTGTCTTCTCTCCATCCACTGTGCATTCCAGAGGATCACTGCAACCTTTCATGCGTGCAACACCTTTAAGGCATGCAGCATGCACTTTGCTCAGTTTACCGTCTTCTGTTTCAACCTCTATATCATCACAGAGAAGAGCACAGCCTGTACAAACATAATATTCACTGCTCAAATCATCACCACATTTAAAAATAAGGATTTCAGCTCGCTCAAACGAACTCTATTGCCTTTGTAGGACATGTATCGATACATGCAACACAAAGAATCCTGTTCTCTCCGAAACGACGGCATTCCTGCACGTTCCTTGCCTTTACAACACCATCTTCTACCTTGAAGATAACCTTGTCAGAAGTTGGAGCTTTTCCACTACCTGCACCCAGCGGATCATTTGCTACGTTCACCGGACATGCAACTACACAATTACCACAGCCGATGCACTTCTCGTTATGAACGATCAGACCGGTTTCAGTGACATCCTTCACGGAACCGAACATCCCCAATAACTTCTCGTAATTGGCTTTGTATTTTGCTTCATTCATAAGCGGAGGACAATCATCCACCTTTACCTTACGTCCAGGAAGATCAACAGCAAATGCCATACATGTGGCTTTCCCACATTCCTTACAATTCGTTTTCGGGAGTAACTGGTATATTTCCATCACATTTGCCATTATTATCACCTTCGAAGTGAGTCTCCAGTATTATTTACTGAAATGATCGTTTTTGCTTCGGATGCCTTCAGACCTTGAAGAACAAAGAACAGTGGCAATTGCCATCTTCATCGATCTCATGCTCGTGATAGACACATGGACAGATTATCTTGCGGTCCTGTTCTTCATTACCGCTTATTATTCTGCATGGACAGTACTGTTTTCCATGTTCATGCATGTTCCTTGAAAGGCCTTCAATGACCATATGAAGCATTTCTTCATCCGGATTCAGAATGAAACCTCTCTTCTTTGCATATTTTGAAGCCCATTCATGTGTTTTTTCCATTATAGGTGCAAGGTCGGTCATAAATAATCTCCGATATAGTGAATTAAAAGTATGAAAGGTATATTCTGGATATCATTATTTATAAATGTAGCGTAAAACCTGTATGTCTTTAGCATAGAGGATGTAAGCGGTCAAAAAACAATACTACTTTAAGTTGAAGTGCCATGCGGCTCCCCGGAAATCAGAATCTAACACACCTTCGTTGACGAGTTTTTTAAGTCGCATGATTGCGGTTTTTTTACTGCAACCTACTTTTTCCGCTACTTCGGGTGCGGTGGCTGTAGGTATTTTCGTAATTTCTTTCACTGCTTCTATGAATTGTTCGTCTGAAAAATTCTCTGCGTATTGAGTGGTTCCGGGTTTACGTGGTCGTTCTTCCATGACAGGTAATTGATTGTTGATGATAAAAGAGTTTCCATTGGTCGTCTATAAGACATGGAAAAGTATTTAATGTATAATTCACTTACTATGTACTACCCATGGGAACAGAGGCATATTAATGCGAAAATCATACAAATTTAGAATATATCCAAATAAAGAGCAGGAAGTGGCTTTAGAAAAGACACTCGATGTTTGCAGATATATCTATAATGAATTTCTCGCAGACCGTAAAAACGCTTATGAAAGGTGCAATCGAGGGCTTTCTACTATGGAACAGTTGTATCAAGTTCGATACTTAGAGTTTGATACAGACGTGCATTCGCAGGTAAAGCAGGATGTAATTAGAAGATTAGGTAATTCCTTTGATGCCTTTTTTAGACGTTGTATGGGCGGTGAAACTCCCGGTTATCCTCGGTTCAAAGGTAAGAAACGATATAACAGTTTTTGTTATGTCCAATCCGGTTTTAAGATAGATGGAAAGAAATTGAGACTATCGAAAATCGGTGATATTAAGATAATTCAACATCGAGAGATAGAAGGTAAAATTAAGACCTGTACTATCCGTAGAGATGGGAAACAATGGTATGCTACGTTTTCAGTGGAAATTGAAAATAACGTTATGCCTGTAGAGCCTGAAACTTTCGTGGGGATAGATGTAGGACTTAAATCTCTTATTACGTTGAGTGACGGAACACAATTAAATCCTCCGAAATATTATCGTGAAGCTGAAAGACGATTGAAAAGAGAGAATCGTGCTCTCAGCCATAAAAAGAAGTTTTCTAATAATTGGAAAAAACAAGTCGAAAAAATCAATGTTCTATATCGTAAAATCCGAAATCAGAGAAATGATTTTAACCATAAATTGAGTAGAGAAGTTGTTGATAATTACGATTATATTGTTTTTGAGGATTTGAACGTAAAGAACATGGTTAAAAATCATCATCTATCAAAATCAATACATGACGCATCATGGGGAAACCTAATTCAGATTACAAAATACAAAGCGGAAGAAGCTGGTAAATTTGTAGAATTAGTGAATCCATATAACACGTCGCAACTATGTAGTAATTGCGGAAAAAAAGTTAAGAAATCATTAGCGATGAGGACTCATGAATGCACTCACTGTGGTTTAATTCTTGATAGAGACATAAATGCCGCTATCAATATTCTCAATCGTGCTGTAGGAACTACAGTCGGAGCCTGTGGAGTCGAACCGTTGGGTTTGTCAATGAATCAGGAAGCTACTAAGTCTTTAGCTTAGTGGTAGTTCACCAATTTCCCACAGACAATGGTCTGTAGCTATCAAAATATAAGGAGCAAAAAAGTAGAATGCCGGAAATCTCCCGGCTTACATCATTTTAGTCTGCTCGGTCTGGCGTGGAACCTTCACTACCAGAAAACGGAAAAGACTGTCACTTTCATTCATCAGCCTGTGGGGTATCTTTGCAGGACTTTCAATAAGCATATCCCTTGTGACAGTTTGCTGCTCATCACCGATCTCTACGATTCCCTCACCTTCAAGGACATAAAAGAACACATCAACAGGTGTTGAATGTTTCGTCAGTGCATCACCCGGTTTTAATTGCATGTGCATTACCTGAGCATGTTCTGTATCATAGAGCTTGTGAACGGTCACTCCATGTGGATTGTCCTTCTTCTCTGCATCTTTGTAATTTGTTATTATCATTTATTCACTTCCTTAAATAAAATTAAATCATAGGGTTATTTTAGTAATGTATTTTCCCATAAAAAGATTAAAGAAGGACCTTGAGGTCCTCTTCAACTGTGGAATTTGGTCTGATATTGAAGTTCTCGACCAGGACATTGAGAACATTTGGCGAAACAAATGCCGGCAGTGTAGGACCGAGCATGATGTTCTTGACACCGAGACTCAGCAGTGCAAGCAGGACAAGGACTGCCTTCTGCTCGTACCATGCTATATTGTAGGACACCGGCAGGTCGTTGATATCCTCAAGTCCGAATGCCTTTGCAAGAGCCTGTGCTATGACGACCAGTGAATAGGAGTCATTGCACTGACCTGCATCGATCACCCTCGGGATTCCACCTATGTCGCCGAGATCAAGTTTGTTGTAACGGTACTTTGCACATCCTGCTGTAAGGATAACAGTATCCTTTGGAAGAGCTTCTGCAAAGTCTGTGTAGTAACCCCTTTCCTTGTGCCTTCCGTCACATCCTGCCATGACAACGAACTTCTTGATCTGTCCTGCTTTTACAGCATCGATGATCTTGTCAGCAACAGAGAGTGCGGATACATGTGCAAAACCACCCATGATGGTTCCTTCTTCAAGCTGCTCAGGTGATTTGCATGTCTTTGCCTGTTCGATTATGGAAGAGAAATCCTTGCCGCCATCCTCACCTGCATTGATGTGAGTAACACCGTCAAAGCCGACTATTCCTGTTGTGTATATCCTGTTTATGTAGGATTCCGATGGAGGAACTATACAATTTGTGGTCATGAATATAGGACCATTGAACTTTTCGAATTCCTCTTTTTGTCTCCACCATGAACCTCCATAGTTTCCAACAAAGTTATCATATTTCTTGAATGCAGGATAGGAGTTTGCAGGCAGCATCTCACCATGGGTATAAACATCGACTCCTGTGCCCTGTGTCTGCTCAAGGAGCTGTGCAAGATCACGAAGGTCATGTCCACTGATAAGGATTCCAGGATTGTTCCTGACACCAATGTTAACTGCGGTTGGCTCAGGATTACCATAGGTTGTAGTATTTGCTTTATCGAGCAGTGCAAGGGTAGTGACACCCATTGAACCGCATTCCAGTACCATCGGAACCAGTTCATCTACACCCATATCATCATCCATTGTTGCAAGAAGTGCCCTCTCGACAAATGCCATGACCCCGTCATCCTTGTAACCAAGGACATTTGCGTGATGTGCATAGGCAGCCATACCTTTGAGACCGTAGATTAGCAATTCCCTGAGGGAACGGATGTCCTCATTCTCTGTTGCAAGTATTCCTGTATTTATATTGACAAGGCTTTCAGGAGTCACCTTTGCCATTATTGGCAGTTCCTCACCTGCATTTGGACTTGCACCAAGAAGTTTCTCCTTTATCCATCTTGGGAAGGATGAGCCGGATTTTTCATTGATGACCTTTGCATCCATGAGTTTCTTTTTGATGCCGTCCTTTATCTCAAAGCCCTCGTTGATAAGTTTTTCAAAGTCNNGCCTTTGAATTATAGAATGCAATGCTTTTCAGGACATAGATAAGATCATCCTGAAGGTCTGCAACTTCCCCTTTCTTTCCACATACACCATTCTTTGTACAGCCGGTAGCGTTCAAAGTTTCTTCACATTGATAACAGAACATTTTATTCACCATGCTTCCTATAGTTGATATCTTTAAGATACTGCTATATAAGAGATACTTAGATATAAGGAGGGCAGTTTCCAGGTGGATACCGTGCTGGAAAAATAAAACCAGCATTCACAATGACCGGATTATCATCCTGCCATTCATCATCTATTTTAGAAGTACAGATGTCACTGCCCATTCCCATATCTTTACCCAATTTTATTTAGCAGCCCAGACTTTATAAATCTATCTTATAAGATAGACAGCTTTTATGGAAACAGTTAATTCAGGAAAAATGAAATTTATTAAAAAAACGACAGGATGTAACTCTGTGTTAAGCATCCTTAAGTTGTTCAACCAATAAGTCATACTGCTTTTCAAGCTCGGGTAAAAGTATCTCCATCTTATCAACCTGATTTTTGTTGCCAGCGATCTCCATCTGTGAGGCTACAGCACTTAAAGCCACACCTCCAATGTTTGCAGAAGCGCCTTTTATTTTGTGTGCATATACATTTACATTTTCCAGTTCTCTTTTCCCGATATCATCCCTTAGAGCAATCACATGTTTGGGCATATCCTCAAGGAAAATTGCTATCAATCTTCTGGAAAGGTCCTCATCGTTCATTACCCTTTCAAGAAGTGCAGGCCTGTCAAATACCAGTAGATCTGTTGAGTCATTTCTCTCTGCTGCAGACATACCATTCCAGCTTGTTTCATTTTCCAGTATCCTCTGCCATTTCTCCAGCAATTCCATCAGTGTCTGCAATGAAACCGGTTTTGCGATATAATCATTCATACCGGCTTCCAGGCAACGTTCTTTGTCTCCTTTCATTGCGTATGCAGTCATTGCAACAATCGGGATCTCATGATCAAGGACTGCGGTTTGATGATCCCTTACAAGACGGGTGGCTTCAAGTCCATCCATGTCAGGCATCTGCACATCCATAAGCACCAGATCATATGGCAACATTTCCAGCGCTTTTATTGCCTCTATACCATTGGCCACAGTATCCACATGATAGCCCAGTTTTTGTAACATGCCCTGAGCTACTTTCTGATTTACTATATTATCTTCAGCCAGTAATAACCTCAAGTTCTTATGGCTCTGAGAAGAACTGGAAGGAGTGTTAACACGAGTATTGACCTTGCTTTTCTGCTTTTCCATATTCAATATACCTGATAGAACATCCAGCAATTCCTGATGCCTTACAGGCTTGGTGAGATATGCTGCAAAATACCTCTCTCCGGGATTCCGGAGATTGGAATGTTGCCCTAAAGAGCTCAGCATGGCCAGAGGGACAGATTTTAGCTTTGAATCGGATTTGATGAATCTTGCCACGGACTCACCATCCATCCCGGGCATATGCATATCGAGGATAACAACATGGTATTGCTCACCGTCCTCATGTGCACGGTACAGGGCCTGCAGTGCCGTAGGACCATCAATGGCCTCATCTACTTTTGCACCCCATGAACTTATACGCTTATTGAGAATCTCACGGTTCGTGGCGTTATCATCAACAACAAGAACATAAGAATCCATAATTTCTGCAGAATGGACTTTCTTACGGCGGACTTCCGGCTGCTTTACAAGGCTNNCCCATCATTTCAACCAGTTGTTTGGAGATGGCCAGCCCAAGCCCCGTACCACCGTATTGTCGTGTGGTCGATGCATCCACCTGATAGAATTTGTCAAATAGATCATGTATTTTATTTTCAGAAATTCCAACACCAGTATCACGAACAGAGAAACGTAACAATGCTTCGGTATCGGTTTCTGATTCCAGAGTCACCTGTACAACTACTTCACCCTCATGGGTAAACTTGACCGCGTTTCCGGCAAGGTTGGTCAGTACCTGTTGCAAGCGGCCGGGATCGCCCTGAACACATGCAGGAACATCGGGCGCTGGTGCACAGATAAATTCCAGTTCTTTCTCATGAGCCTTCACTGAAACCATGGAAGCGAAATCATCCAGCATATTATGCAGATCGAAGTCCACAATTTCCAGTTCAAGTTTGCCAGCCTCTATCTTGGAGAAGTCCAGGATATCATTGATAAGCTGAAGTAATGATTCTCCGCTCAGTCTCACGGTTTCAGCATAATGTCTTTGTTCATCACTTAGCTCTGTATCAAGAAGCAGTCCTGTCATACCAATAACACCGTTCATAGGTGTGCGTATCTCGTGGGACATATTCGCCAGGAACTCGCTTTTTGCCATTGTGGCTTCCTGAGCTTTTTCCTTTTCAATGATGAGTGTGTTTTCCAGTACCTTCCGCTCTGTAATATCACGAGATACTCCTAAAATCCCAATGAATCCACCCTGTTCATTGTACATTCCACCAATTGTAACCTCAGTCCATACCGCAGATCCATCTTTGCAAGGTTGTTCAAGTTCGAACCTTTGTGGAGGAAAGTGTGCCCCTGCCTGAACAATCTCTGCAACTAATTTTATTCCTTCAGAATAGTGCTGTAAAGAAGCAGGAGTCAGGAATTCTTCAGGTTTCTGTTTCATCACTTCTTCAGGGGTATAACCACGTAATTTTTGAACAGAAGGACTTACGTATGTGAACCTGCCATCGATACCCATTGTCCAGATCACATCAGTTGAATTATCTGCCAGGAGCCTGTGCCTTTCTTCACTTTCTTTTAATTGTTGTTCTGTAAGC
Organism: Methanolobus sp. UBA32; assembly: GCA_002507205.1. Lineage (GTDB taxonomy): Archaea > Halobacteriota > Methanosarcinia > Methanosarcinales > Methanosarcinaceae > Methanolobus. The sequence goes on from DAZF01000049.1 coordinate 17,196, forward strand.
TTACGGTAAGTTATGTCACGCATAATTCCCACAGAGTGCCAGCCATCGGGAAGTTCGATAACAGAAAGTGACAGCTCAACTGATATTTCCCGTCCATCCTTACAAAGGGCTTCTAATTCCAGGGTTTTGCCCAGAGCATTGCCCTGGCCTGTTTTGAGGAATCGGGTGAGTGCTTCCTGCTGAGATGCGTGATAGCGTTGCGGTGCCAGTAGCAAATGCAGGTTTTGTCCAATGGCTTCCTCCATTGAATATCCAAAAATTCTTTCTGCAGCCGGATTCCAGAAGGAGAGATTTCCTTGCGGATCCATCATGAGAATGGCATCCTGTGCTGATTCGGCAATAGCCTTTATTCGAGCTCCTTCTGCCAACAGAGCCTGTTCCGAACGTTTGCTTTCAGTGATGTCTGTCAAAATGAGAGTGAGACCGGTAACATTCCCCTCGTAATCCTTAAGGGGACTGTACATGTTCGCATACCATCGCCTGTCAAGTGATGAATCTCCGTATTCCTCTATAAGGGTGAACGCTTCGCCTGCAAGTGCACGGTCAAAATTCTCTTTTGCTTTTTCCCTGTCCTCAGCACGTTTAATGTAGTCGAGCATGCTAAACCCATATTCAATATTGACACCCCATATATGCTCCATTGTCAACTGATGATTTGTATTGAAAGCAAGATATCTATAATCCCCGTCAAGTGCAAATATGACAACATCTTTTGGACTTTCAACAAGACTTTGTAAGATATTATGTGCCTGTCGATGACTTTTTTCACTTTCTTGGAGAGCCTTTTCCGCTTTTTTATTCTCAGTAGTATTCCATACAGAATCCATAAGCAAGGTTAGCTTGAGTGCATCATCCTCACTGTAATCCGATTCTTTGTTAGCCACACCAACAACAGCAACTACTTTTTCGTTCTTGATCACCGGTACTGTCATGTACCGGTAAAGCTCCACATGTCCTTCAGGGTAACCTTTTTTTAGCGGATTAGAAGCCTGAAAATCGTTTACGATTATTTCTCTGCGTTGTCTCACCGCCTCTCCCCAGATACCAGTATGCTCAAGCTGATATTTGGTCTGTGGTTCTGTGACGGAACACTCTTTCATAACCTCATTGGACCAGGTATTCAGGGTAAATTCCTTTTTTTCGTCATCGTAATAGTAGATGTACCCTATCTTGCTCCGGGTGAGTTTTATAGATTCATTAAGGGCAAAGTCAAGGAAATCCTGAACAGAATCTGTCCTGTAATGGAGAATAGATGAAAGACTTCTTAACCGCTCTTCTCTGATATGCAATTCTTCTTCAGCTTTCTTAATCCGACTTATATCTGTGAGAATTCCCTCAACATGTACAGGAATATTATCAGTATTGTATTTGATCTCAGAACTTTCACGAACCCAACAAATGCTTCTGTCAGGTCTTAACATACGATACTCTGCTGAAACCTCGCCTTCCAGTTCTCTTTGTTTTACAGCATCCTGAACAATATTAAGATCCTCTGGATGAACTAATTGATACAACATCTTATTTTCATTTACAAACTTCTGAGGGTCAATACCTAGAATCATTTCAGATGAAGGACTAATATAAAGTAGTTCAAGCTCAGGAAAGGTTGCAGACCAGACAACCATATCTACTGACTTCAAAATAAGATTCAGATACTCTTTTTCACTGCATATACTTCCTTCAATACCGTTTTTGATCATATGATCACCCTATTAGTTCACCTTGAATCAAGATCTTCCTTGAATTAACAAATTAATAATACACATGCTGACGATGTAAAACAACTAAACATAGATAAGTAAATGTTACACATGAATAGAGAATATCAATATATATAAATATACTGATATTAATATAAATTAAATCTGTATGTGACTTTTCTGGTTCGCTAAAATCAAAAATAACCAAAAACTAAGCGTGTAGTAATGTCAGAAGCAATGTGTGCTCAAGAAATTGAACAATAAAAGTCCAACTAAATGGTTTTTCACAGAACATCCAAAACTATATCTTCCACAAAGTCATCATTTCCTGCTGTAAGGAGCCAACAATATGCGAATCGGAGTATACATCTGTCACTGCGGACTTAATATCGCACATACCATAAACGTCAACTCACTTCGGGACAAGGTTAGCAAGCTGAGTGGTGTTGCTGTGGTAAAGGACATACAGTTCATGTGTTCTGATTCGGGACAGGATTCCATAGTCCAGGACATAACGGACCTTGATCTTAATCACATACTTGTAGCAGCCTGTTCTCCCCATCTGCACGAGCAGACTTTCAAGAGAGTACTTGAAAAAGCGGGTCTAAATCCTTTCATGCTGGAGATGGTCAATATCCGTGAGCAGTGCTCATGGGTGCACATGGATGACCCGCAGATGGCAACCCAGAAGGCATTCGACCTCATCAGGATGGGGATAGCCAGGCTCAAACTGCTGGACCCGTTGCAGCTAAAGAAAGTGCCTGTCACAAAAGATGTACTCATTATCGGAGGCGGTGTTGCCGGAATAGAGGCTGCACTTACTCTTGCAAACTCAGGTTATCAAGTTCATATGGTTGAGAAAGAGCCAACCATTGGTGGAAAAATGGCACTGCTCAACGAAGTATTCCCCACCAACGACTGCTCTATTTGTGTGCTCGCTCCCAAGATGACAGATGTTCACCAGCACCCGAATATCGATCTTATCACGCTTGCAGAGGTTACTGAAGTCACAGGCCCGGTGGGTAATTTCCATGTTACAGTTACCAGAAAGCCCAGATATGTCATAGAAGACAAATGCAAGGGCTGCGTGGACGAATGTGGCCGTGTATGCCCGGTGGAAATACCCAACAGATTCGACTGCGGGCTTGGAAAGACAAAAGCCATCAACATGCCCATACCACAGGCAGTACCGCAGGTAGTCTATATCGACAACGAATTCTGTGTGGGCTGCGGACTATGTAAACAGGCATGTCCGGCTGATGCAGTGGATTATCATCAGAAAGAGGAAACTCTTGAATTTACCGTTGGAGCCATAATACTGGCAACCGGATACAGTCATTTTGATGCATCCCGCAAGCAGGAATATGGATATGGCATCTATCCCGACGTAATCACCAACATGGAGCTTGAGCGCCTCCTTAACGCTGCCGGTCCGACACGAGGTAAAGTGCTTTCCCCAGCAACAATGGAAGTACCGAAAAAAGTATCCTTTATCCAGTGCGTTGGTTCAAGGGACGAAAAAGTCGGCAACCCTTACTGCTCCAGGGTTTGCTGCATGTCCAGCATGAAGAATGCACAATTGCTCAAGGAACGCTATCCTGATATTGAGATTACCATTCATTACATAGACGTCCGTGCAGGTGGTGAGATGTACGAGGAATATTACATCCGCAGCCAGGAGATGGGCATTAACTTCGTCCGTGGAAAAGTCGGAGAGATCCTGCAGGACGGACAGGGAAAACTGAACCTGCGTTATGAGGACACACTGAACGGTGAGATATATGAAGAAACCTCGGACCTCGTTGTCCTTGCAACGGGTATGGAGAACGTCAAGGATGCTGACAGGATATCAAGAGTACTGAACCTCACCAGACGTACTGACCGTTTCTTCTCCATAGCCCATCCCAAGATGCGTCCGGTAGATTCCCATGTAAAAGGCATATACATAGCAGGTTGTGCATCCGGTCCCAAGGAGATACAGGTATCAATAGCACAGGGAAGTGCCACTGCCGCCAAGGCCATGCAGCTTCTGTCAAAGGGAGAAATTGAAATGGACCCGCTCAGTGCCCATGTGAATCCTGACAAGTGTATCGGCTGTGGCATATGCGTGGATGTCTGCAAGTTCAACAAGATCAATATCATTGACCGCAAGGCAGTGGTCGATGAGCTCTCATGCATGGGCTGTGGTGCATGCAGTGCATCCTGCCCGGCTGATGCAATATGGATGCGTAACAGTACCGATGAGCAGATAGTTGCCCAGATACACGCTGCCACCGATGTCAAATCAGAATTCCCGCTCATTGTGGCTTTCCTGTGCAACTGGTGCAGCTACACATGCGCTGACCTTGCAGGCACATCAAGGATACAATACCCAACCAACATACGTGTCATACGTGTCATGTGTGCCGGACGTGTAGACCCTTCCTTTGTACTTGAAGCTCTTGAAAGCGGCGCAGATGGTGTTCTTGTTGCAGGATGCAGGCTTGGGGAATGCCACTATATCTTCGCCAATTACAACGCAAAACACAGGATGGAAGCCCTGAAGGAAGTGCTTGCAGATGTCGGTATAGACCCCGGAAGACTCAATGTTGAATGGATATCGGCTTCCGAGGGAGAGAGATTCGCCAGTTCCATTGAAGGATTTGTTGAATATCTGGAAAAGATAGGCCCTATAGGCACTGAACTCAGGGAGGCGGAACAGTGACCGAAGAATGCAGGGGAGGCTCACTATATGTCGATAAGGACATGGATATAGATGGCTCTCATTTCATCTATCGCCAGATAAGCAATCAATCTGTTAAACTCCTTGATTACGATTACAAGAGATGTGTGGGCTGTGGTATCTGTGTTGGTCTCTGTCCCACAAAAGCTCTGGAACTTGGTCCTATGCAGGAGATATCCACAGGACTCGATGCTCCACCTGTAATGATGGAACTTGAAAAATGCACATTCTGCTCCATGTGCGCTAACTTCTGCCCGGTGCATGCCTTTAAGATGACAGAAGAAGGTGATTTCCCGGAGAAGGAAAATTTCCCGGTATATGATTCCTATGTCACTATGAACGAGAAATGCCTTCCATGCGCACTTTGTAAAGCTGCATGTCCGGAGGATGCCATAGAAGTGGAATTCACTTTCAGGAAAAAAGAGGACATAGCACCTTTTNNATAGCACCTTTCAAGGAAGATGCCGAGGGTGAGATAGAGATCGATACTGAGAAGTGTAATTTCTGCGGGTTGTGTGCAGAGTTCTGTGATGCCTTCCTGCTTGTTGAAAAAGAAGCAACACCCACAGATCCCAGACCATTTGACCTGCTGCTGGTGGACGAGGACAAATGTGATTACTGCGTGCTCTGCCAGGACCTGTGTCCCGAGGATGCCATAAAGGTAAAAGGTGAGAAAAGAGGCGAGGCTCCTGAGATAGAAGGTGTCGTTACGGTGGATGATGAGAAATGCACCCGGTGTACCTGGTGTCAGGTGGTTTGTCCCTATGATGCGGTTGATATCAAAAAGCAGTTCGAGGGTGAGCTTACCCTTATAGATGTTAACGTCGATAAATGTGACCCGCAGGGCTGTCACGGGTGCTTCAATGTATGCCCCTCACATCTCTGGTACGTACCTGAGGATGGAACAAAGATCGCAATAAAAGCTGATTACTGTACCTACTGTGGTGCCTGTGTCAATGCATGTCCCAAAGACGTGATGAAAGTTACCCGTACAAAGGTGCATCATACGGACATACCGGATTCTCCCTGGGCTGGCCAGTGGAGGGATGCAGTTGACTCAATGGTAACTGAAAAGAGGAACTATCCTGATGTTTCCAGAACCCTTGAAGTGGAAAAAGAAGCGCACAAAGAACATGTTGAGGTGGAATTTCCGCAGATCGACGGTTCACTCCTCAAACTTGCAAAGGAACGTATCGAAAAAGCAAAACCACTTCTGGATGTACCAAATCTCAGGAAGATGCTTGAGAACGATACTTCTGGTAACGTGAAGGAAGCATTCCATAAAAGAATACAGAAACAAAGCGAACAATAACTATATACATGCTTGTGCGTTTTGTTGTGTAAATATCCTATAATTACAATTATTCATTTATATCGGTGAGATTTTCCATGAGTGATAAATTCAACTATGCTGAACTGGGTTTGAAATGCGGTCTTGAGATTCACCAGCAACTTGATTCAAAAGAGAAACTTTTCTGCAGATGCCCTACAAAAATAAGGAACATCGAGGAATCCAACCACGAATTCTTCCGTTATCTACGCCCTACAGCAAGTGAGATGGGAGAAACAGACAGGGCTGCACTGGAACAGTCCAAGCTCAGGCGCAAGTACGTTTACAAGGCATACGACAGCACCTGCCTTGTGGAGAATGATGATGAGCCACCTACAGAGGTTAACAGGGAAGCTCTCGAAATAGCGCTCAGTATCACAAAGCTCATGAACATGGTACCTGTGGACCAGGTACATATGATGCGTAAGATAGTGGTTGATGGTTCCAATACATCAGGATTCCAGAGAACTGCCTTCCTTGCAAAGGATGGTTATCTTGACACATCCGAGGGTCCTGTTGGTGTCGGTGTGCTCTGCCTTGAAGAAGAAGCATGCCAGAAGATAGAGGACAAAGGAGATTCTATAATATACTCTCTTGACCGTCTGGGTATCCCACTGGTTGAGATCGGAACAGACCCTGACATCATTTCCCCGGCACATGCTAAGGAAACCGCACAGCAGATAGGTATGCTGCTGCGTTCCACAGGAAAGGTGAAGCGTGGACTTGGAACTATACGCCAGGATGTTAACATATCCATTGCAAAGGGCGCCCGCGTTGAACTTAAAGGTGTTCAGGCCCTTGATATGATAGAGACCATGGTTGAGCTTGAGGTAGAGCGCCAGGTCAATCTCCTTGCAATAAGAGATGAACTGCTTGAACGCGGTGCATCAGTATGTGATACTATTTTTGATGTAACTGAATTGTTCAAGGAAACTCAGTCCAAGGTCATCAAGAAGACTATCAAGAAAGGCAAGGTATATGCAATCCTGCTTCATGGATTTAGCGGATTTGTCGGCAGAGAGGTACAACCGGGAAGACGTCTTGGTACCGAATTCTCTGACCGTGCAAAGACATCAGGTGTCGGCGGCATATTCCATACAGACGAGCTTCCGAATTATGGTATTACCGACGAAGAAGTGCAGGCATTGCGCATGGAAGTTGGTGCCGGTGAGAACGATGCTGTTATAATGGTTGCAGACCGAGAGGAACGTGCCCGGGGTGCCATGATAAGTGTGATCACACGTGCGAAGGAAGCACTTGAAGGTGTTCCTGAGGAAACTCGCAGGGCACTTCCGGATGGAAACAACTCCTATCTGAGACCTCTGCCCGGCGCTGCAAGAATGTATCCTGAAACTGATGTTCCGCAGGTGAACATTTCTTCTGAATACTTCAATGCTATCGAAAAACCTGAACTGCTCACAGAAAGGGCAAAACGCTTTGAGTCAGAGTTCGGACTTCACATGGAACTTGCCGGGAAAATAGCATATTCAACTTATCTCCCTCTTTTTGAAGAGATAATGCAGCTTCTTNNGGAACACTGCCGGAACTGAAGCGTGACGGCGTGGAAATTGACAGGTTAGAGGACGGGCACTTCATAGACATTTTTAATTTCATTGCAGAAGGCGGGGTTTCAAAGGAAGCCATTGATGACCTGTTGCGTGCCATAGCCAACGAACCTGCACTGTGCGCAAAGGATGCTGCTTCAAAAATGGGACTTGGAAGCCTTGATATATCCGAGGTTGAAAAAATAGTTGAATCAATCATCGAGGAACGTCAGGATTTCATAAAGGAGAAAGGAATGGCAGCTGTGGGTCCGATCATGGGAATTGTGATGAAAGAAGTTAGAGGAAAGGTTGATGGAAAAGTATTAAGTGAGATGCTTAAACAAAAGATTAATAAATATATAAATATATAATATATTATTTATGTGGTTGCCTTTTACAATTCGGTTTAGAGGATATTTAAGCAGGGGATTTATCCTGCTTACTTTTTTGATTTTATTAATATCATATTCATCTGCTGCTGCGAACATAGATAGCAATGAAAAGCTTACCAATATTACAAATGCAAATCATCCATCATGGAGTCCGGATGGGAAAAAGATCGTCTATGCTGCCAACCAGGCAATATGGATAATGAACAGTGATGGTTCCGGACAAAAGAAACTATATGATGGAATGGCCTGGGAAGGCGAGCCTGAATTTAATGATGATGGCACGATGATCTATTTTGCCGCTGAAAGCAAAAAAGCCTTTTCTGCACGTTATGTTAGTATCCATGTGATGAATTCCGATGGTAGCAACGGCCAGAAACTCACCGAGACTGCAGATTCCAGGGCACCTTCTGTAAGTCCGGATGGGACAAGACTGGTATATTCCTCTCGTGTTTCAGGAAATTACGATATATGGACCATGGCAACTGACGGAACTGATCAGGTTAGACTGACAGATGCTGCAGGCGATGAGAGTTCACCATCATGGAATAATGACGGGAACACGATAGTCTATTCTTCAGCAGGCGACATCTTTACTATCGGCATTAATGCTGTAAGACCAGTTGAACTCACACATGACTTATATGATAATGTTGAGCCGGCCTATAGTCCGGATGGAGACATGATAGCCTATGCTTCTAATATCGGTGGAGATTATGACCTCTGGATAATGGATTCGGAAGGTAATTCCGAAATTAAAATAACCAGTGACCGTTCATCAGAGAGAGCACCGGCATGGAGTCCTGATGGCAGGAAAATTGCCTATGTGTCTAACAGGGATGGGGAATATAATATATGGGTCATGACCCTTGGAGACGAGGACATCGAATTTGAAATTCCGGAAAAGATTATCGAAGCAGAAGATAATTCAATAAGCAACACCCATATTGCAAAATTGCGTGAGTATGCTATCAGTAAGCCCAAAGAGTTCATAGGTATAGTACTGTTGGTTTCTTTTGTATTTGTTGTAACTATTGTGGGATCTTTTTTGCGTAAGATCTCATAATCTTTCTATTTTTGTTTTACGATTAACGGGGTGTAGGGGTAGAGAAGGCCCACTGCTTTAGCTGTGGGATGAATCGTACCCCACCTTTTAGTTAATCTAATGTTATCACAACGTTCTTAAGTAGTTAGGTCATATTAAAGTATAATGCGTAAAACATACAAGTTCCGTATCTATCCTAATAAATCACAACAAAAGCAGATGGATCGGAGCTTAGAAATATGCAGACAAGTGTACAATCGTACTTTAGCGGAACGAAAAAC
>DAZF01000021.1 GCA_002507205.1 Methanolobus sp. UBA32
AAGTTAGGTAATTAACTATAATTCCCATGTTCTTGGGATTCTTCTTACCGGAACTTCGTATCTTTCTTTTACCGGTGAGTTTGAAGTATCAAGTTTCTCAAGGACATTACTTTTACAATCCGTTAATGCATCTGAAACTGAACCATCGGCAAAGGTAAGTACATCTATACCTTTTGAAGAAAGTATAGAAAATGCCTTAGGTCCAATATATCCCGTAATAAGTACATCTATTTCTCTGTTAAGGATCAACTGGGCTGCCTGGACACCCGCACCATCTGAAGAAAAAGCACTTGCATTTTTTAGAATTGTAAATTCCGTTGAATCGCCATCTATGATAATAAAGTACAAGCATCTCCCAAAATGAGGATCTACAGAAGCATCCAAACTGTTTGATATAGCTGTCACACATACCTTCATTTAACTCCCTCTGAATCTAAGATTGTTTTCCAATTATCTATAACAATACCTCTAAATCCACAAATCAACTTTTTAAGTTTATAATTACTCATATGAGATTAAATATAAATAGATTATCCAGGATTAATGTAGATTTGATTCGAATAGAGGACCAAATATTACAATAGGCAGAATCATAATAATCTCGATGTATCGTAGGTCTATAAAAATACAGAAGTGTTCAGAATTAGAAAGATAAATATCCTAACAAATTAAATTACTATATATAACTTTAGGAAGTTGTCATATGAACAATGCAGAGATATCAGAAAAACTTGTGAAGATGCTTGACCTCAGATATGAACCAGTTGCAGTGAAGATAGTAAAGAAAGGAGATAAGATCCCGGAAGGATTTGAGGAACCTGAAAACAACATCAGGCACTGCCAGTCAATAATGAGGGCAAGGAAAGGAGAATCCTTTGTAATTCCTGCCGGCAAACATGCATGTGTCGTCGGTGCTTCCAGTCTTGGGCTGATGCCAATACCACCTAAAGTGAAAGAAGGAGAGTTCCATGCGAACATAGGCATGTTCGACTGTAGTGATGCAGCTGCAAATATGATAGAGCAGCGTTCTGAATTTGAAGAGGGAAGCACTATTGCCACTGTTGTTGGTCCGTTGAAGGACTTTGATATTGAACCTGATGTGGTCATACTGGTTGATGTTCCAGAGACTCGCTACTGGCTTGTCCCCGCAGCAACTTTCTTTGAAGGAGGCAGGCAGGCATTCAGCACAGCAGCCTTCCAGGCTACATGTGTGGATTCCACGATAATTCCAGTTATTTCAGGAAACATGAACATGAGTCTTGGATGTTTCGGATGTCGCAGATCGACAGACATCAGGAATGAAGAAATGATAGCAGGCATCCCGTACAAAAACCTTGAGATAATGATAGAAGCTCTTGAGAAAATCCATGATGGTCCGATGCAAAAAGCCAGGCAAAAATGACCTTCTGCTTTTTTTGCCTTTGTCAAAAACATATTGAAATCAATATACAGAATTTACAAACTTAGCCGATTAAACCTGAATATCTTCTTTGCCCTGCCGGTATAAAAGTATAAAAATATTAAAAAGCAATCTCTTCTTATTTTAGTTTAATTATTTAATTCAATTATTTACTTTAAAGCAAATATTACTGCAAGTGATTTTATATGCAAATAACCCATATTTAGTTGTATGAAAGGATTCTCTATCAATATCGAAGATGCCACTTTGGAAAACAACAATTTCCGTAAAGTTCTCTACACCTCAAAGCACAGCCAACTGGTACTTATGAGCCTGAAGCCCATGGAAGATATCGGGATGGAAGTACATGAGGAAAACGACCAGTTTTTCCGTTTTGAGAGTGGACAGGGAAAGTGTATAATTGACGGAAATGAGTATGAACTGGGTGACGGAGTTGCAGTAGTAGTCCCGGCAGGCGCGGAGCACAACATCATCAACACTTCGGAAACGGAGGAACTGAAACTCTATACTATCTATTCACCGGCACATCACAAAGATGGAATCGTGCGCGCCACAAAGGAAGAAGCCGAAGCCAATGAAGCGGATTTCGACGGAACGACTACGGAATAAGAGCACAATAAGTAAGAATAGTGGTCCATTCCAGGATGACAATTCCTACGCTTTATGGAAATAAAGCATTTCTATTTTTCTATTTTTCAGCTCTGTATCAATTCTTGATCTTCAAGAAATAAAACAAGCGAACAATACTTAATGTGTGTATCTCAACGTTGATCTTATCGCAGATTTTAACCTGATGATATTGATTTAGACAGGCTTTTTACAGAATCTTTTTTCCTTAGACCATACATATTTAGCAATTTTGCAGGTTTAATTTATCTCATATGAGACAATATACGAATATATGCAAGTGACCTTTAGATTGATATGGTGGTTCTGAATGAAATGTGCGCTTTGCGATGATAAGATGTGCCGGGAAGGTAAGGATTGTGCAGGTATAACTGATGATATCAATTATAAAGGAAATGACCTTGAATCTATGAAAACATCTGCTGCAATCGAAGCCCGGCACTATATGCAAAAAACAAGGCTCGAGGAGATAATCCTCTATGCAAAAGAGCTGGGTTACAAAAAACTTGGACTTGCTTTTTGTGTAGGACTTGAAAGGGAAGCAAAAGTCATCCAGAGAATACTTGAAAGTGACTTTGATGTCTTTTCCGTATGTTGTAAGGTCTCCAGCATAGACAAAGAGGATTATGAACTGGAAAAGCTCCACCCTGATACCTTCGACCCAACCTGCAACCCGATTGGGCAGGCCATGATGCTGGAAAAGAAAGGTACGCAACTAAACATAATAATAGGCCTGTGCATCGGCCATGATATTTTATTCACCCAACATTCCGCAGCTCCGGTTACTACCCTTATAGTCAAGGACCGCGTACTTGCACATAATCCCGCAGGAGCCATCTACTCTGGTTACTACCTGAAGAAGAAATTTGGAATTACAGAGTGATTACGGAGCCATACAATGAAACTTACAGTGGTTTATGACAATGAAGCAAAGGAAGACCTGCAAAGTGGATGGGGATTTGCCTGCCTGATAGAGACAGAAGAACATAACATCCTTTTTGATACCGGATGGGACGGACATGTGCTTCTTGAGAATATGGACAAATTATCAATTGACCCGGAATCTATCGATATTCTTGTCCTTTCACACCAGCACTGGGACCACATAGGTGGTGTGACCACATTTCTGAACAGAAATCCAGATGTCAATGTATATGTTCCATCAGGTTTTTCTCCCCGCCTTAAAAAAGAGATCACATCACGGATAAGTAAAAAACTCTATGGCATAGGCTCTCCTCAGAAAATATGCGAACATGTGTACACAACCGGTGAATTGGAAAAACCCGGAACTGGCATTAAAGAGCAGTCGCTGGTACTTGAATGTGAATCGGGGAATTATGCCCTTACAGGTTGTGCTCATCCGGGTATGCTATTGATAATCGATGCAGCATCTTCTTTTGGCAATATCACCGGTGTCCTTGGAGGACTACATGATAGTCAGGAGTATGGAGTATTCAAAGATATGCAATTCATTGGAGCAGGGCATTGTACATCACACAAGGATGTAATCAGAAAAATGTATCCTGAAAAGTTCCAGAAGATATTTGCAGGATATTCAATAGAGTTATGAATTCTATCTTAAAATAAACAGGAAATGTATGTATGTTAAAAAGAATCATATATGGCCCTATACTTTCCAGAAGGCTTGGAAGATCACTTGGAATCGATGTGATTAAAACACCTGATACAAAGAAAAATTGTAATTTTGATTGTGTTTATTGCCAGCTGGGCCATGTTCCTCAAAAAATAACAGGTACTGATGAGCTAAAAGGTGCTGTAACGCCTGAAAATGTAGTGGAAGGCATTCACTCATACCATAAGAACATCGAGGATCTTGATTACATAACTTTTTCAGGTACATGTGAACCTACATTAAACCCTGCTCTTGGAGAAATGATTAAAGGAGTAAAGGAAATAAGCACCCATCCGGTTTGTGTTATTACTAATTCCTCTCTTGTTGACAATGTGGAAGTACGTAAGAATCTTGCAGAGGCAGACCTTGTGGTAGCAACTCTTGTTTCCGGTTATGAAGATACTTTCAGAGCTATTAACAGGCCTGCTGAAGGCATAGAACTTGAGAATATCATTAATGGACTTAAAGCTGTAAGAAAAATGGATAAGCGCCCCAGGCTCGGGGTTGAGGTGATGCTTGTTGATGCCACGATAGACTTCCCTGTCAATCATACCGAAAGAGAGATAGCAAGATTAAAAGAGGTACTGATCGATATCGACCCTGATGAGATAGAATTACTCACAGTCACCAGGCCTCCTGCAGAGAAGTACATTGTTCCTGTATCTGATGACAGATTAAGGGAAATTGCCATCGAATTTGAAAACATATTCGGAAAAGAGCGTGTGAAACTGGTGCTTAAGGGTGTAAGAAAATCCCGTTCAATTATGAAGCACGGCAATATTGAAGAAGAAGTTTATGATCTCATACTGAGAAGACCCTGTACTTTCCAAGAAATATCTGCATCACTTGGACTCAGCAAGGAAGAACTTACGCCAATGATTGAAAAAATGCTCTCCTCAAAACGGATAAAAGAAACAATTATCCGGGAAAAGAAATACTATAAAATATCCTGACTTTCTGAAAAATATAAATTCAGTACATCTTGTACTGAATTGAAGTATGTGATTAACAGGCGTAACTGCCAAACATTGATTTTGCAGACTCTACAAGGGCAGGTAACATGTCTACAGGAACACTCATTATCATTTCCTCATCCTGTATCTGAGTATATTTCCTGCTTCCACTGCAACCAATGGTCACTCCTGCTTCGCCGGTAAGGTATGGATAGGCAACACCGTCTGCGCATACACTCTGCTTACCTGCAAATCCTGCATTCACACGTCCACCATTCTTTTGGAGGAGAGCCTGTGAAAGTTCCATGACCTGCTTCGGCTTGGCAATAACAAGGATAACATCAGGTTTGAATGTAGCTTTCTCAAGAGGGGAATAGACAATGGCCTTAATAGAACTTGCCTCCACCATAGGAACCTTCTCCATAGTTGACTTTGCAGCTTCAATGGAAGCAAAGTGATTCAAATTATAATATACTTCACCGGACTTAAGTTTTGGACTCATTTCAGTCAGACCCATAACAGCAGCTCCACCTTTACACATCTGGTCATCAAGTAAAGAATAGAACTGGGTACCAAGTCTCCTTGAGTTGTCTACCATCTGGCAGTGCCTTGTGGTTTCACCTATATGTGGTATACCTTCAGGAATCTCTTCATCTGCCTTTACCAAATGGACAGCAACCGGTGAGGTGCTAATTTGAAGTATATCTATGAGTTCTTTGCCAAATTTCTGAATATCCTCGTTGTTCATTTCAATATCTCCTATTGCAAAAAAAAGATGTTTTTTCGGATGTGCACATAATACGCACAACTGGTATATCAAACTTACCATACATAAATAGAAAAACGCAATACTGCGACACTAAAATTCACCCCGTTAACATCAAGCATTACTTAGCACTGATGTCGATGGCATTACATAATAGATATTGAAGGCGACCACATATCAATCATTAGAATATATCTTTAATAATTCATTGTAAAACTCAGTTAATACTACTTTATAAACAATGTAGATTGGAATGGCAAGTATCATCCCAAGAGCACCCAGCATATCTGCAAAGATAAGGGTCAGCAGGATACTGAGCAAAGGATTTACAGCAACCTTCCCAGATATCATGTAAGGTATCAGGTATAGATTATCAACAAGCTGGGCAATGATAACAGTAATAACTGCAAACAATGCAGTGCTAGGGCTGACAATAAAACCAACTATCACTGCAGGAATGGCACCAACTATCGGACCTATATACGGCACAATATTAAGCAAGCCTGCAAGAGCACCCAGGAAAAACCAACCGTTGATACCTGCAAGATAGAAACCGATACAGCAAATAGCCCCTACAATAACGCTTTCAAGGATCTTGGCAGAGAAAAAATCACCAAGCCTTCTGCCAATATCATAAATTGATGAATCCACACAGTCCTGATACTTCTGAGGAAAGAATCCGATAAGATCATTGACTATCACATTCTTCTTTGAAAAATAAAGGCGGAACATCATGGGTACTATCAGTAAACCGGTGAAAAGGAAATAAGATAATCTGGATATAATGGATGAGAAGAAACTAAATATGTAATCTCCAATCGATCTCATGTCCTCACCGGAAAGTATTGGACCTGCACTGACATTTGGAGCAACATCTAAATTCCCATTCTGAGGAGTTAAGAAATTCCCATACGTGGAAAAAAGATTTGTTATACCTGATTCATAATCTTCCTGCGAACTTACCAGTGAGTTCATATCAGACAACTGGCTCAGCATGAGTGTGGAGACCAGAAGAACAACAATGGCAAGAAGTATGATAGCATATATCCTTCTGACCCATAACGATTTGTTTCCAAAGCGCTTATTGAATATCATCAAGACCCTGTCAGTTATCAGCACAAGTATGGAACCTATGATAAGAACAATGAACAGGTCTTCAAAATGGAAAAGTATGAAGAAAAAAACACTTAAGAATACAAAAACAAGGAACATTATGCTCCATACTTTGGAATTTGTAGTTAATGCCATGTTTATACCTGCAACCAGATTTTAATTATTTACAGGGTTTCTTTTTATAAATAGTTCCTTCATGGACCTCAGGACGGATGCTAAAGTATCTTCACTTTCAGACCCGGAATTGTCTTCATTTTCTGAGCCATAAGATTTCCTGTCAGAATTATCAGAACTGGTGCTGCCTCCCATATCCACAACAACGATATCTTCTTCAAGCGTTTCATTGGGTTTTCCGGTTATGGCAAAACTACCGAATCCCGTCGTCGTTGAAACAAAAGACACATTGCCATCGTTTTCATTTATAACTTTGACAGGGAATGATTTCCAGCCAGAGTTACTGTACAGGTTCAGGCGTACAGATTCAACATCAATGTTGTTCTCATCCATCCAATCCTGATCTACATGGAAGACGATACGGGTATCATCCAGCTTGCTTTCCAGAACTGTATTGCTGAGAATTATGTTAGAATAGCAATAGACAGCATCATCAGGGTTCTCTGAAACTGATGATGACCTGTTATTCAGGACTTCCAGAGTAGACTTAACATAGCCGGCATTCACAGTTGACTTAAACTCAAGATAATCAATTGGATTTTGCTCTTTAGGAAATGAAAACTTTGTGACTGCGCCTTTATTGACCACCCGCATGCTGGCATATTTGGCTTTGACATTGCTGTAATCTTCATCCGAGGACACTGAACCCGAAGAACTTCCACCACTGCTACTGCCCGATATAATCTGTGAAGGAGTTGCTGTGGCTGTCCAATACCATTGNNGAAACAGATGGCGTATAGCTTGAATCATTTACATCAGTGCGATTATTGATCAATTCATCATCCAGGTACCAGAGAACATCTGACCCTTCACTTACATTCACAGAGAATTCCGGCTCACGGTCAAGCCTTGAACTGACAAGCCCAAAGCCCGGTGAGAATATTACATCAAAATCAGGAATTACTGCCATACACCACTCGTTGCTTAAAATGTCAGTTCCATCATCAACAATGACCGTGAGATTGTAAGTTTCAGCCTCATTTATAGAAGCGACATATGCTGAAGCTATACATGAAAGGTCTTTTTGCACCATCACATCATCAAGCAACCAGGTTACATCTGATGAGTTAACAGAAGATACGGAAAAGCTGATTGATTCGCCGGTATATGTGGACACTTCTGCATTCACAGGGGAAAAGACTACACCGTCTGCTGCAGAAGCCGGAAGTATGATCAATCCGAGAAAAATAGCAAACTGAAAGAAACGAAAGGAACCAGAAATAAAATCATTTTTCAAGATCATTCACCTTAGAGAGGGTGGTATTTTATGGAAGTTTCCCATTTGGCATCGAGCAGATGTGACATTGTAGAAGAGAACTCTTTTCCATTTGTCCATATGGCTGTCAGGTCGGTTTCACCATCATCATCTTTTAAGATATCCACAAGCATCTCGGAATTGTCTACAACAACAACAAAACTTTTCAGGTCCAGTGGATGCTTATCCATTGAATTTATCCGGATGGATGCAAGGGGGACTATGTTAGAGAGCTTTCTGGCTTCTTCCTCACAAGAACTTATAAGTTTCAAACTGACACCTTCATCAGTGGTCTTTTTGTTGAAAATTCCAATCATTGTAGTGTAGTCTTTTTTGAGGGACTTGTACCGGTCAGCAAGCTCATAGAATGGCGTTGAGGCACTAAGTATAATAATCTCTTTTTGAGCACCCTCAAACATCTGCATGACCCGGTCCGTAACGTTTCTGATACCATTGATGGTCCACATAAGTTCTTCACTCTTGTTAGTTGAACATTCACCATATATTCTGTTCAACTGGTCAAGAACATTGTCACATTCGTCCCCATAATCACGTTTGAGTTTTACAATGGCTTCTTCTGGAAGAATACACCTGTAACGCATTGGTTTTGTATTCTGGAATTCAATGATGCCTTTTTGTTCCAGTTTTTTAAGCGCACCATATATAGCTGAATTAGGAACCCCGGAATCAAGATGCAGGGTTGATACTGTGGCACTTTCATTCTTAACAAGAGCCACGAATACCTTTGCTTCATATGATGTGAAACCTATTTTCTGAAGAGATGTTAAAAGAATTGTAATAATACCAACCCCTGATTAGAAGAAGAAACAAATAAAGGAACAAAAAAGGAGATCAATTGCCTCCTTCTTTTTTACCCATGTATTTTTTTGCACCTACAAAAACAGCTCCAAGTACTACCAGAACTACCAGAATTCCAATGTACAATCCCATGCCTGATCCTGAAGAACCGGCAGGAAGAGTTTCTGTCTGTATCTTTATAGTGTCCGATATCTGGCTGTGTCCATCGGTATCCTCGTACTTGATCTCACTGTTGATGGCATAAACCTTCGGTACTGCTGTTTCATCAACCTTCAGTTTGAATACTGCCTCTGCAGTCTCACCTGGTGCAATTGAACCAAGGAAAGACTGGTCATCCGTTGTACTGAATGGATCATTGGAACTTATCCTGACCGTTGCATCCTTCACAGCCTCTTCACCCGTATTTTTGTAAACAACACGCAAAAGTCCTTCTGAACCAGCTTCAAGTTCACCGGTAACGTTCACAACTTCAAAATCAGCCTCTTCACCTACAATGATTGAGATGTTCTGCATCTGTCGACCAACAGCATACCAGAGTCCGACTTCCATATTTGTGATACCGAGATCGGTCTCATTGTCACCATCTATCTGGACATTCTCCTGATATCCATAGTACAATTGCAGGTTGAGTGGATACTCACCAGCGGGAGCATTCTTGGATACTTCTATGTTAAACATGACAGGAGACTCCACCTGCTCACCAGAGGCAAGAGTGCCTGCTTCCTGCGGTCCTGACTTTACCCTGATATTTGGGTCTTCTGATACAAGAATTGCAACGATCCCGATGGCGGTTGTCCTCTGAGCTTCATAACCCATTTCCGTTTGCTGTATTTTCTGCTCAAGGTCTGATGAATCATCAGCTTCATCCTCAGATTTAAAACCAGTTACAACACCTTTGTTCATCAGGTTGAGATTGAGAGTTACCTCATCCCCGCGGTAAAATTCATTGTCACCTACAAGTGTTGCGCTTACATCCGGCCCTCCGTAAACTGTATAGTAGTTATCATCAAAATTGAAATATTCAGGAAGTTCCAGGCTAGTTACTGTCACCTCAGCATGCACAGGAAGTGCAAGCAGCATAATTAGAATAATTGATGCCGGAATTATCTTTTTAGCATTAATTGTTTTCATAAGCATCCCTCTCTTATTTATTTGATTTCTTCGATCCGTTTTTTCTGGTATTTTTGATTATCAGTACTATCCCCATAATTACAAGTCCTGCAAGAGCAAGGCCGGTTACATTGACCTTTCTTTCAGGTTGTTTTAGGAAGACAGTGACTTTCATGTTCTCTGAGAACGCATCTTCACCGTCTACGTCCGTATATTTGATCTCACTGTCAATACCGTAGCTCTTTTCAACAGCCTGGAAATCAGAAGCAATATCAAATGATATGGTTCTGCTCTCACCAGGTTGCATCGTACCAAGTGATCGTATAGGACGGTCAGTACTCAATGGTTGCATCATTATCAACCTTGCAACTGCATCTTCTGCAGGAAGTTCACCGATGTTGGTATAGGTTATATTGAGAGTGTCAGTGCTGCCTGCAGTAATATTTCCTGAAACACTGCTGACTTCAAATTTAGCTTCAGGTATTATAGTGACAGGAATCTGAATTGTTTGCTCAACGGTCTCATAATAAGTTGCATGATCCAGATTAGGCATTCCAAGTATGATAGATTCACCAGCGGTCATCCTAACATCTTTCGGATATTCGTAGTTCAGTGACATTTCGAGAAGATATGTTCCTGCGGGAGCATTCTCTGAAATAGTAACCGTGAAGACAAAAGGATTCTCCGATAATTCACCGGCAAGCAATTCATCCAGTATTTTACTATTTGTAGCTGTGTCTACCTCTATCAGATCAGTTGAAGACACGAGATGTGCCTTTATCCCATATGCTGATGTTCTCTGAGTTTCATACTGTAGCTCCGCAAGTGACAGCTGATGAGCATTTCCTGAAGTTTCGACAACCGTATCGGATTTGAAACCATACAATACACCCTTGTTAGATAGCATGACCCTTATCTGGGCAGTTTCACCACGTTCGAATTCTGTGTCTCCGAGAACTGATGCGTATATATCAGGTTCTCCGTAAGCCTTGTAGTAATTGTTCGTATATTCATAGGTAGGAGATATGTATTCTTTTGCAGTTGCCGAAGGCATCAGCACAAAGGTAGCTGCAAGAAAGATACATACCAGTAAGGGGATAAAGTATAGTTTTAATTTGTCAACTTTATTGGATGTGCCATTCATGTGGTTATGCCCTCCGGAATGGTGTTTGATTCATGTTTATCAATGAGTTTGGATTCGCGGCTAATTGCTGCATGTGCTCTTCTTTTTTCCTTGAATTTGTCAAGTGTGACAATTACAGGAGGGAAGATCACAAACGTAGCCAGCAGAGCCAGGAATACGTCTATAACTGTTATCAGGCCAAAATTGCTGGTAATACTGAATGGTGATGCGATCAATGCAGAAAAACCAAACACAGTGGTTGCACCAGATGTGACGATGGCTTTTCCGATCTTCACACTTGCTTCCTCCATTGCCTGTTCGGGGTCTGCACCTTTCTCTTTTTCCTCAAAATAGCGTTCCATCATAAGGATTGCGTATTCCGAGCCAACACCAAGGATAAGCGCACCAAGGGTCGCGGTCATGGGCGTATATTCCAGACCGGTATAATACATGAGACCACCAGACCATCCTACTACCATTATCATGGTTATCACCGGGGTGAAAGCTTTCAAAAGATCACGGTATATCACAAGCAGACCTACAAAAACCAATACGATTCCAAGCAATGTCATCATGGTCCTGCCGGATGTTAAAGCACCTATAACCTCAACAAAGACAACTGAATTTCCGGTAATGGTAACTTCTGCTCCGGGCGGAGGTGCCATCCATAGGATATCGTCTTCCACTACATCGGTAAGTTCTCCTATACCCATAAGTCCAAGCTCACCCATTGCATTGCCTATCTCCAGATTGACCAGAAGTATGGAATTTCCATGAAGATAACTCTCCTTCTGAACGTCAGGTATCTGTTCATACAATGCTGCAACCTCTGCTGAACTATCAGGGATTTCCCCGCCGTTCCGGGACTTTATGAGATCAACAATGCTATTTGAGCCGTAAATATGGCTCCTTCCATCTACTTCATGCTGTGAGAACTCATCTATCCATGCAAGTAGTTCCGGATCGGTGTTGTCATCTGTCTTTACTATCAGGTTTAATTGATCTTCTCCACCCAATATTTCGGCCATATGCGTAAGATCGATCAATGCAGGAAGATCCTGAGGTACAAAGGTTTGCGTATCAGTCTGAATAGGGACCATAGTATCTACAAAAAGTCCACCAACACAAAGGGAAGCTGCAATCGCTATAACCAGTACTGAATGCTTAATTGAAAAACCAGATATGCTTTTAAGCGCTTTTTCCAGGAAATCCGGTTCATGTTCAGATAGTTCCATTGAAGATACTTTTTTCTTAGCAGATTGCTTTTTCAGCCCTATTTTTGAGAGTAAATTTTTCTCTGATATTTTATGGAAGCCGTATAGTACTGTAACTCCTACAAACAATGAGGCTAAGAAACACATCACAATACCGATCATCAGAAGTTTTCCGAAATCCTGTATCATTGGAACAGTTGATGTAAACAATGAAAAGAAACCAAGGGCAGTTATTACCAGTGCGATCAAAACTGCAGGACCGGTATGCTTGATGGTGTTTATTACTGCCTGTTCATCACTGCTGCCATGCTCCAGTTCTTCTTCAATTCGATTATGGAACTGAATTGCGTAATCGATGCCAAGTCCAATAAGTACCGGGAAAGCGGACATGGAAACCATTGTCATGGGGATATCCAGATAACCCATGGCTCCAAAAGTGAAAATGATACCAAGTATGACTATTGGAAGCGGAAGAAGTCTCCATCTTACATGTTTGAAGACAAGATATAGCACAACTATCATGAGGAGAATTGATATCATGAGCAATGTACCCATACTGGAATTCATTGCTTCATTCATTTCGACCATGAAAGCAGGATCACCTGTTACAATAACATTATAGTCTCCCGGGAAATCTGCCATTTCAACAGAGGTTCTGGTTTCCCTGAGTATTTCCTCCTTCGTATCATCTGACGTGGTCGCTTCAACGACTACGGACATAATAGCATGAGTTTCATCAGGGATATAATATGCTGGAACTGATGAACTGATTATTTCATCGATCAGTTCTCTATCATCCGGGATTTCACTCTGCCCTATCATCTCATAATTAGCATCTTTGATTATAGATGATGGAGAATTGACTTGAATCACTCCTGGGATGTTGACAGTGGATTCGTATGCCCTGTCCATTGCCTTGAGAAGTTCAGGATTTGTTACATCACTGCCTTCAACCATTATTATAATTGATTCGGTGCCAAAGAGATTCTGGTAAAGATGATCAAAGTTCTGATACAGTTGAGAATTCTTATCTACAAAAGTATCAGTCCCTGATGCCATCCCTATATACTGGGCACCCTGAAATGAAATTATCACGAGAAGAAACGTGATTAACAGGATAGGTATCGTATTGTCTTCAATGAAGATACCCAGTTTTTCAAAGATGTTTTTTATGATTAAACCTCCTTATGATTAATTATGATAATAAAAAAACTCCTTCTTAGTTGTTTTAATTTGGGCCATAATAACATGTTTATATATATAAGGGTTTTACCCCCCAATAAACTGACGATGAGTTAAAACAGAGTCATAGACGACGATATAACAATGAAACTAGAACGAGAGAGGAATGTACCATCAACATTCTGCTATTAAATGTAAAATTAATAGGGTTTGAGACATCCTGAAAAGGATGCCTCGTTTGGGGGTTGGATAGGGTGGTACTAACTACACGACAAGCGTGTGGTTGATGGTACACAACAGTACAACTGCATTATTAGTAGATAAGTCTTTCGATATATAGTCAAATACGACTTATTGTTATCTGATATGGCAAAAATAACACAGACTGGATAATTAATTTTATAGCCTCAAAACATCATCCAAAATATCAGCTGATACTGAAACTAATGTTAAAATGATAGATATTGACTTGATTTGTATATACAAGTAACTTATATAAGGATTCCACTCTCAAAAAAACATGTTAATTGTGACATTCCAAATTAATAATTATTCAGCATCCGGGGAACATACACTAATCAAATCCCAGGGCGTCTGTCTTTCATCAATGAGTCAAGGTCTACTTTATTTTCCTTTATCCAATCAGTATCAAGGTTCCGAACAGGCAGATCTTCCATATGAGCTTTTAAAATTTCAACGGAAGATATTGGTCTTTTCGGATTTTCTAAATTCGATTTCCCCATAAAACACCTCCAATGAGTTTACTATAATTTCCTGACTATGTATCGTCAAGTATTGCGATGTTTCGTGCACATATAAAGATAACCCCCCTAAGGGCTAGCCAAATTACATGTAAATTAAAAACACCTTTATAGTTGTTTTAACTTAGAACATGATAAGCATTTCACCCACATAAAAACAAATAAACAGTGAAAATATGGATAACGAAAGAGCATTAAGAGATTTAGGACTTACAAAATACGAAGCTTCTGCCTATGCAACCTTATTAAAAGAGGGAATTACGGGTGCTCAGGATCTATCACGCAGATCAGACATACCTGTTGGAAAGATATACGAAGTACTTTCCAATCTTAATAACATGGGTCTTGTTGAATTCCAGAGATCAAGACCCAGAAAATACAAGGCGGTTAAACCAAAGATAGCCCTGAATAACCTCTACAACAAAAAAGAGGAAGATACGAAAAATGAACTTGATGATTTCAAATTGAAAGTTGCAGAGCTGGAAACCAGATTTTCAGACATTTCCCAGCCCGAACATACAGAATTACAGTTTTGGTCTACTTTGATAGGTGAAGAAGATATCATAAAGAATATCAAGAATATGCTGGACGAAACTGAAAAAGAGATTCTGCATGTAAAACCTGCAAAATTGAAAAAGATATTGCAGAAGGAAAAATGTATCGACCCAAAGACTTTCATCCCTACAGTTATTGACGAGTTCATTAAAGCTGCAGAGAAGGGAATAAAGATCAAAACCATTATACCGGAAGAGCTTTTCCTGAGTGCACTTAAAGATAAGATAGAACAAGTGGACGACCCCGTTCTCAGAGCCATTATTAAGAAAAATATCGATGTAAAGATCCTTGATTGTGAATATGACTTCATACTGATCGATGAATACATTACACACATACCAATTCCCGACCCTCTTACTCCAAAAAAAATATTTGGAGAACTTAAAGTATACGACAGGGAGTATGCAGGAAAACTGAAAGATAAATTCGATGATCTCTGGGCCAAAGGACAAAGAATTGACATGAGCCCCTGAAACTGTTTAAAAAATATGATTAGATATATATGAGCCTATAAATGATGTAGAAAATATAGGTAAAGTATATATTATAAGTAACCTATAAAATTAATTAAGTCCTTTTGAACGGTTTGGAGTGGGATTCAGGACAATTACAAATGTGCAATCCTTCGCATAGTGGTACACATAAACGGGGGCCTGCCACTTCCGGGCAATAAGATAGAAGAGGACAGGAGGAAAAGATATGGCATGGTATGATGTTGTACTTGGTGTTGCTACAGGTGGCTTGTATACAGCCGGAAAAGCAATCTACCAGGCAGGGAACGCAGCAGATGATATTGGTGGTGCTGCAGAAGAAGCAGGAATGGCACTGGCAGTGATTGGTTCAACTATACAGGCTGTGGGAGAACAGCTTGAATCAACACTAAAAGAAGCAGAAGAACTCCTGACAATACAGAGACTGACACCACGAAGTGAAGCTGATCTCTGGGATGAGGAAAAAGCAAGGCTCAATTCCCTGAAACAGGAAAAGACAAGACTTGAGAACAAACTCAAAGAGAAAGGCGTAAGCAATACAGGTAATTTTGATTTTAATTTCTGGGACCTTATTTCAGACTTTAGTAATGTCATGGAAACGTTCCAGCTGCTTGCAAGACTTGCATCTGTGAACAAGGAAATACATGACATATTCTATCAGGAACCTGGCGTGCTCACCACTGGCATTTATAATGCAAAGGAAGTTCTTGAGCGGTTCAACACCATAGAACAGCCAATGGTGGAAGATATACTCGCATCACTTGATGATAACCTTGATGTGAGTGAAGAGGTACTTCAGGAAGTAAAGAAGCTCTTTGTCACAAAGAAAAAAATACCTGTTTCAATTGCAGAACTCAGTCCATCAATAAGGGATCAGCTGGAAATGATCCAGACGGATAAACTCTACTATGAAGGACTTATCTCCAGAAAGGACACAGTTACAGCACAACTTGGCAATATAATAAAAACCCATCCTCAAAACAAGTTTGAGATAGTTGCAGGAGCCATTAAAGTCCCAAAAGAGAATATCTATGCCAGCAGTGTTCTTGATGAAGTAATAAATGCAGCCAGTATACTTGATACCGACATAAGTATTGCAGATGTTCTTGATAGCAAAGACATCAGTAAGAACATAGGAATGGATAAAGTAGCTGCGGAAAATGAAAGACTGACAGATAATGTCAATATCAGGGATTCGGTCAGAACTGTACGGAACCTTGCAAGCTCACAGCCTTCCATAACAACAACTGCTACAACCAGTGCAACAAATGTAGCCAGTACGACCAATGCAGCAAGTGGAATAAGTACTAAAACAGAAGTTGCAAACATTTCCGCAGTAAACATGGCACGGATGGCAACTGCAGTCAGCAAGTCACCCGGATATGCAATGTCTGTAATGCAACCACATGGTGCAAAGATATCGGCATCCCTCAGTACTAAGTTTGACGGATACCAGAGGAATTATGATCTGCTGAAGGCCCAGAAGGCATTCTATTTCAGGCAGTCCCTGAAAATGGAGAGGAAATACGAGTTCCTGTCTAACAAATGGGTCGAAGAACCGGGAATAATCCCAAAGACACTGGACGAACTGCATGGAGTACTGGAGAACGTCAGGACCGAGGAACAACCACGTATCGATCTCTTGCTCGATAATGTCAACGCAACCCTTGTAGAAGCAAAAGGGACTGTCGAGAAAGCCAATGATACGATGGACTCAGTAAAAAATGCCCTTTCAATACTGGACTTTGACACAAAGTACCTGAAACTTGGAGGCATGGTCATTGGAGGATTGATAGTCCTTGACCTTTTCGTTGGACTTATAGTGCTCATAAGGATGGCACTTGGATTTTAATACGTAAACTGAAAAGTAAAAAAATGACGGTTGCTTATAAAGCAACCAGTCTTCACATTTTTGATTTCGATTCTTTTACCAATCTTTTAGTTCACTCTGCTGACCTTACATCAACAAGCAGTTCTGCGCCATTACTGTCCACATGCACAGCGGAACCTTCAGGCACTTCACCTGCAACTATCAACTTGGCTATCCGGGTCTCAACCTCGTTCTGAATGACCCTCTTTAGTGGTCTGGCTCCGAAGGTCTCGCTGTATCCTGCCTTTGATAGGTAGGCCTTTGCAGCATCAGTCATTTCAAGACTGATACGCTTATCCCTGAGCCTTTCGACAAGATCTGCAACCTTGATGTCAACTATCTTCACCAATTCTTCCGGCTTCAATGCATGGAAAATGGCTATCTCATCAACACGATTGAGGAACTCGGGCCTGAAATACTTGCCAAGTTCACTCATTGCACGCATCTGCAGGGTCGCATAATCCAGGATCTTGCCACCCTTACCACTATCAGGAAGTCCCTGTTCCGGACGGGACAACTCATCACCTGACTTCAGCAGTTCAGTGAGGTCCCCACCGAAGATGTTTGAGGTCATGATGATCAGAGTGTTCTTGAAGTCCACAGTCCGCCCCTTTGAATCAGTGAGCCGGCCATCATCAAGAATTTGCAGCATTACATTGAACACATCCGGGTGAGCCTTTTCTATCTCATCGAAAAGCACAACAGAATATGGCCTTCTGCGTACCGCTTCTGTGAGCTGGCCGCCTTCCTCATGCCCTATATAACCCGGAGGTGCACCTATCATCCTTGAAACAGTGTGCTTTTCCATGTATTCTGACATATCAATGCGCACCATGTTGTTCTCGTTATCGAACAACTCAGCTGCAAGTGCCTTTACAAGCTCGGTCTTACCAACACCGGTCGGACCAAGGAATATGAAACTTCCAATTGGACGCTTCGGGTCCTTGATACCTGCGTAGTTACGTATGACAGCATCAGCCACTGCTTTTACAGCCTCTTGCTGGCCTATTATACGATTGTGAAGGTTGTCCTCGAAATGAACAAGCTTTTCACGCTGGCCTTCCATGAGCCTTGTCACAGGTATGTGAGTCCACTGGCTGACAACCTCGGCAATATCCTCTTCGCCGACCTCCTCACTGAGGAGCATGTCACCCTGCATCTCCTGAAGTTGCTTTTCCTCTTCAGCATACTCATGTTGCAAGGGAATGAGAGTTCCGTACTTCAACCTGGAAGCAAGTTCAAGGTTGTTGTCATTCTCAGCCAGTTCTAGCTGGACCTTTGTATCCTCCATCTGTTGCTTCAGGGCACCAAGCTTTGAGATAGCTTCCTTCTCATGATCCCATCTGGCCCTCATGGCATCTGATTCTGCCCTGATGTCCGCAAGTTCTTTCTCAAGAACATCCAGGCGATCCTTTGAAGCCGCATCCTTTTCCTTTTTGAGTGCTTCGCGCTCGATCTCAAGCTGCATTATCTTACGGTCAGCCTCATCGAGTTCTGCCGGCTTGCTATCAATTGCAGTTCTCTTCTTTGCAGCAGCCTCGTCCACAAGGTCGATAGCCTTGTCCGGAAGGAACCTGTCGGCAATGTAGCGACTACTCATCACAGCAGCGGCAACAAGCCCGGAATCCTTCAGGCGAACACCATGATGAACCTCATACTTCTCCTTCAGACCACGCAATATGGAAATCGTATCTTCCACCGTAGGCTCCTCTACGAATACCGGCAGGAACCTGCGTTCAAGTGCAGCATCCTTTTCGATATACTTACGGTACTCATCAACGGTTGTGGCACCGATACAGTGAAGCTCGCCACGTGCAAGCATCGGTTTCAGGAGGTTTCCGGCATCCATGGCACCTTCAGTGGCACCTGCACCTACAATGGTGTGTATCTCATCTATAAAGAGAATTATCTGGCCTTCTGAATCGGCAACTTCCTTTAGCACTGCCTTCAGCCTTTCCTCGAATTCACCCCTGAACTTCGCACCTGCAATAAGTGAACCCATATCAAGGGCAATGATGCGCTTATCCTTCATGGCATCAGGTACATCCCTTTTTGCAATACGCTGTGCAAGTCCCTCGACAATTGCAGTCTTACCGACACCGGCCTCACCAATAAGCACAGGATTGTTCTTCCTTCGACGGGAAAGGATCTCAATGGAATGCCTTATTTCCTGATCCCTGCCAATAACCGGATCCAGCTTTCCCTGGGCTGCAAGTTCTGTGAAATCTATACCGTACTTCTTAAGTGGCTCCATTGTGTCTTCCGGATTCTCTGAAGTAATTCTCCTATTCCCCCTTATCTGTTTGATAACATCGAGTAGCCTGTCACGTGTAACACCTTCACTTGCAAGGATCTTACCGCACTGGCTGTCCATTTCCCCAACCATTGCGAGCAGGAGATGCTCAACGCTCACATACTCATCCTTCATCTTTCCGGCTTCCTGCACTGCAGCATCCAGAATACGCCTCATGGTCTGAGTCATGTAGACCTGTTCGCCACCCGGGCCTGAGACCTGTGGAAGGTTTGCAAGCTGAGCTTCAACCTTTTGCTTAAGGCGGTCCACCGGAACTTCCATATTATGCAATAATGTAGTTACAAGTCCACCACTCTGCTCAAGCAATGCAAGGAACATGTGTTCACAATCTATCTGCTGATTCCTGTACCTTGCAGCAATGGTACTTGAATCCTGAATAGCTTCCTGAGCCTTCTGCGTGAAACGGTTAAGATCCATATTATAAACTCCCCGGGATTGATATCCCCATTATCCCACCATTTTAATTTAGAATGTTTGTTTAAATTACTTTTGATACGTTTTTTTAAGGGCAGGAAATACCCGGATTTACGCACAAAATAAATGCCTGCAAGGATCCTCTTTTTGAGATTCCATTTACTTGCAGGCACAGGTTACCCATACAAGCTGAACTTACTCGATGAGTATCTTTTTCCTTTCTTCGATCTGCAACTTCGGAAGGGTTACCGTAAGCACGCCATCCTCAAGTTTTGCCTTTGCACCTTCGGTGGTCACGGATTCCGGAAGGGTAATGGTCCTTGAGAATGAACTGTAGGTTCTTTCCCTGCGCAAGTAACCTTCTTCATTTTCCTCCGAACGGGTACTACGTTTTGCAGATATAGTCATAAGATTGTCACTGACATCAAGGTCAACATCACTTTTCTCAACTCCCGGCAGATCGGTGGTAACAAGGATATCGGAACCTTCATCCTTTACATCCACAAGTGGTGCCAGTATTCCTGTTTCCGACCACTTTTCCCCAAAGCTCCGCTCTTTGAACATGTTGTTCAGCATATCCTGCATCTGCACCATCTCTTCCATTGGATTCCATAATCCTCCCCTTGAAGGTGTTACTTTTGTCAAACCAAATCTCATATAATCACTCCTTTTAGCTTATGGATATTCAGATTTTCTTTGTTCATACAGCTGTCCGATTTTCTGCAATTCGTTTTTTTGATGTTGTCAATGTTGCCCGTAACCTTAGTACTCACCTCTGTGCATGTTTTTGAAATTCATATGAAAATAAATGAAGAGAAAGCGATCAGATTATGATCGCCGATGTTCTCTCATCTTTCTCATCATCAAAGTCAGTTACAACTGCCTCGGTGGTCAGTATCATACCTGCAATGGATGCGGCATTCTGTAATCCACTTCTGACGACCTTTGTCGGGTCAATTACACCAGCCTCGAAGAGGTCCTCAAAAGTATCATTCTTGGCATTGTAACCGTACTGGTCATTGGACTCTGATCTTATCTGTGCGATAACCTCAGCACCATCCTTTCCTGCATTAAGCGCGATCTGTCGGATAGGTTCCTCAAGTGCACGTTTGATTATCTTAAGCCCAACATTCTGCTCGCCCTCAAGTTCAAGGCCCTCAAGTACGGATGTTGCACGGAACAGTGAAATACCACCGCCTGTGATGACACCCTCCTCTACTGCCGCCTTTGTTGCGTTCAGGGCATCATCGATCCTCATCTTCTTTTCCTTGAGTTCGGTCTCGGTTGCTGCACCTACCTTGATCACTGCGACCCCGCCACCAAGTTTTGCAAGGCGCTTCCTGAGTTCCTTCTTTTTGAATTCTGCATCTGTGACATTGATCTGTGATTCGATCAGTTTCATCCTCTTCCCGATCTCAGCCTTATCACCCTTGCCTTCGATGATCGTGGTCTTGTTCTTATCAATATTGACCTTGCGAGCGGTCCCTAGCATAGGTTCTGCGAACTCCTCGATCTTCATGCCTTTGTCCTCACTGATGACCATACCACCTGTGAGAACTGCAATATCCTCAAGCATAGCCTTCTGTTCGTCACCAAAGCCCGGAGCCTTTACAGCACAGACACGCAGTGAACCACGAATGATGTTCAGTATGAGTGCAGCCTGAGCATCACCCTCCACATCCTGTGCAATCATGACAAGCGGCCTGCCTTCCTTAGCAACCTTCTCAAGCACAGGTATGATCTGGTTCATCGTGCTGATCTTGCGGTCGGTTATGAGGAGGTACGGGTCTTCGAACTCACAGGTCATTTTCTCATGATCGGTTACCATGTAGGGTGAAACAAACCCACGGTCGAACTGCATACCTTCAACAACNNACCTTCTCCATTGCATCTGCTATGAATGCACCAACTACTTCGTCATTATTGGCAGAGATGGTTGCAACCTGCAGGATCTTTTCTTTGTCCTTGACATCCCTGCTCCCTTCCTTGAGGTATGTAACTACCTTTTCAGTTGCTTTTTCAATACCCTTTTTAACTTCAATCGGATTTGCTCCGGCACTGATGTTCTTTAAGCCCTCCCTTATCATGGACTGGGCAAGCAGGGTTGCAGTGGTTGTTCCGTCACCTGTATTATCCTGAGTCCTTGATGCTACTTCCTTGACAAGCTTGGCACCCATATTCTCGAATTTGTCTTTAAGTTCAATTTCCTTGGCAATGGTTACACCGTCATTGGTCACCACAGGATTGCCGGGTTTGTCAAGTACAACATTGCGACCTTTCGGACCAAGTGTTACCTTTACGGTGTTTGCTACTTTGTCCACACCACTTAACAACGCTTTACGCGCATCTTCATCAAACATAATCTGTTTTGACATAGATCATCTCTCATATTGCACTTTATTTTTCAACTACTGCTAAAATATCCTTGAAATCGATGAACATGTGGAGTTCCCCGTCCACGTCGATCTCATCACTCCTGTATCCACCATACAGCACGTGTTCGCCTGGTTTCAAAGGAAGTTCCTTTCCGTCTTCAAAGGTTGTCANNGAAAGGTTCCGACAGCAACGACTATTCCTTCTTTTTTCTCTTCCTGCGCAGAATCCGGAATATAGATCCCGCTTTCTGTCACTTCAGCTTTTTTTACAGACTTGATCAATACTCTTTCACCAATTGGCCTGATAATCATCGTTGATTTCCTCCAATCATCTGACCGGAATGGCTCCGGTTAACTGAGCAATAATATTGCCGAACAGATATATAAAAGTTTTGCAAAATATCGTGTTTTTATCTGTTTTGTCGATATGATATCGATTTAATCCGGAAAAGTATATATACAGACAATCCAATAAATAAATCCTATGCCACAGCAGATAATCCTGATAAATCTGGAGAAACCCAGGGAAAAAAAGCTTGAAGAAGACATCCGCTGGTTCTGTAACAGTTTCGGATTATCCTCAGGAAGAGATACTGAGAACATTGCCACACAGGTAGTTCATGACCTGCTGCAACAGCTTTCCGAAAGAGAGGGCAGGATATCTTCAGACACTATTGCAGAAAACCTTGACGTGAACCTGTCAAGGGTTAATCACCACATAAGAAATCTCATCAGTGCCGGCCTTATATACAGGCAAAAAAGAGCGCTCTACATTCGCGGAGGCAGCCTCAAGGCCGCGGTCCAGGAAATGAGAAAAGACTCCGAACGCATATTCCAGGAACTGGAAGGGATAGCAGAAGAAATTGATGAGCAGATGGGATTAAAGAACAGGTAACACCCCACCATTTAATGCTTAACTTCTCTCTTTTACATTTTATCGTGGACCCAGAAATCACCTTCAATAGTGAATTCCTTTTTCCATATAGGAACCTCTTCTTTGATGCGCTCAAGTGCTTCCACAAGCGTTTCGAAAAGTTCTTTCCTGTGGGCTGCAGCAACAACAATATACACAATGTCCTCACCTGACCTAATAAGACCGGTCTTGTGATGAATAAGTACGTCTATGATGTCGGCCTTTTCCCTGAGTTCATAGCATATCTTTTCAATGGCCCTGTCAGCAACACCCTCGTATTTTTCAAAATCAATAGCAGTAGTTTCGAGATCACCATTCACACGCCTTACGATCCCGGTGAATGTTGCGATGCCACCTGAAAGGCAGAGGTCCGGATTTGAACGGACCTTTTTAACGAGAGAGTTAAGAGTTGCCCATTCAGGCTGGCTAAGAATAAGCTCCACCAATGCATCAATATCCCAGTCAGACCGTACAGGCAACCGGACAAGAACATTAGAAACCTCATCGGAGCCTTCAATGTCGCCAATGAATATTTTTGGAAGGTCACTGCTTTTTGCCCCTTCAACAATGGCAAAATCAGCACCCCCATCAGCAAGTTCATTCAGGGCATCCTCAAGTGTCGGGTTCCGCTTTATTGTCACAAGCTCGATATCTGTGATGGCAGCAACTACATCTGCCCCTGCATCAAAGTGTTTACCTGTATCAGTATTCTCAGGATTGAAACGATGATGCAACATCTGTTTTACAGTACCGACAGAACCCCTTTTGGAAAGAGCCTCAACAAGACGTGTGACCAATGTGGTTTTGCCGGAATTCTTGTAGCCTGCAATGCAAATGACTTTCATAGAAAGAGTTTATGAGAATTCATCGTATAAGTATACAACGCGAATAGCACGCAGGATAATTCATAGTTATTATTTTTAAGATTTATTGAAATTTATAATAGACTAATTACGAATAGTTTATATTCTACTGTTTTGTAGCCATTGAAATGAGTGAATACAAGATAAGTATCCATGACATGCCAGTAGATGAGAGACCACGCGAAAGGCTGCTCAAATACGGCCCTGAAGCACTTTCCAATGCAGAACTACTGGCCATTATCCTGAGGACAGGCTCACAGAAGGAGAATGTGATCAATATGTGCAGTCGAATATTCTCGGATTACAATATCAAGCAGCTCAGCCAGGCAAACATTTCAAAACTCACCCAGATGCATGGAATCGGAAATGCCAAGGCTGCGCAAATAGCCGCAGTTTTTGAACTTGCCCGCAAGCTTGAAGGATTCACCGATGAACCTAAAAGAAAGATAAGATCACCCGCAGATGTCTACTCACTCCTCTACCCCAAAATGCGTGAACATAAGCGCGAGAGACTTGTAGCATTGCTCCTTGATACCAAGAACCATGTGATACGTGAGGAAGTCATATCAATCGGCAGTCTGAATGCGAACATAGTCCATCCCAGAGAGGTTTTCAAGGCGGCACTCATGGAGTCTTGCGCCTCAGTCATACTCTCGCATAATCACCCATCAGGTGACCCCACACCTAGCAGGGAAGACATCGCAGTAACAGAGAAACTTGTGGAAGGTGGTAAGTTACTGGGTATCGATGTGCTGGACCATGTTGTCATTGGAGATGGCAGGTATGTTAGTCTGAAGGATGAGGGGTATGTGAGATAATATTAATTCAGAATATTTATTACAGCCATCTTCAAGTAAGGAATATCCTTTGTAATTGTATTCCATACCTCTTCCAGATCAACACCGAAATAGACATGTATCAACTTATCCCTCATTCCTGCAATTTCTTTCCATGGAACATGAGGGTTCTTTTCTGTTGTATTTGAAGAAAGATTCTTGGTGCCTCACCAATAATTTCAAGTTGCCTCACAACTGCATCCTGTATCAATCTTTTTTCAAGGAACTCTTCGTAAATCACACCTGTTGTATATTCCTCAATCTGATTTATTGCATCCAGAATATGATTAAGGAATACAGAATCATCCTTCACAATAGACCCTCTGCAAATCTTTTCTGACCATTGGAGCAATATATGGGCTCAATGATTTCTCAGTAACCAGGTCAACTTTTGTTCCCAGCAGAGTTTCAAGATCATTTTCTATTCTAATGTGGTCTATGAGACTCTTTCCTCTAGAGAATGATACCAGAAGATCAAGATCACTGTTCTGGGTTTGTTCGCCTCTGGAAAATGAACCGAATAGTCCCAAAAAAGAGATATCATTCTGCCGGCAAAGCTCCATTAGCTCTTTTCCGACATCCCTTTCAAGACCCAGCAATAGTGCAAGATCAAAAGGATCGTTTATCTCAATGATATTCTTTTTCAATGGCATAGGCATCTTTTAATTAGTGATTTTGTTTTAATGTATTTAGTTTAACACTTATTGGATTTAAATTGATAAGATGATAGCTACATGGATAAACAATCTTACATTCGGTGAAATAGATACTCACAAGCATGTCAACAGCAACTTCATTAGACATTGATACTTCATGATTAAATCATCCTGATTTTAAATCAATAGAAATTATACAGAACCAGTTTTGTTTTTATATAGCCAACTAATTCAAGAATTGCAAACAAAACATTTAAGGTATTAACCGGCAATTAGCACACAAATGAAAGAGATAGAACTTAATGACCCCTATACAACTCCATACAGGGGCATATATGCAATATGCGACAGGAACAACGAATATGCAGAGATCGTTGAGCATACGAACTGCTATGGCGGTGCCGCATGGTCAAAGTTCCATTATTCACATTCACCGCTAATTCTGAATACACGTTCCATAGGGAACATGATCAGGTACTTTGTGAAAACCGGCACATCCACCCTTAAGCTTAAGCCATCCACTGCAGCTGCAGGAATCGAATCTGTTATTGTGGAAGGAGATGAGGTCCATATTACATATGCAGGGCTTGGAGGAGGCGGAGTAGGCGCTACAAAATGCAGGGCATTCGCAGAGGGAGTACTGTGCTGCAACTATACCGAATCCGGTGGCGGACGTGCTGCAAAGGGAACAATCGTAGTCCCTAAAAGAGAGAGAGTGCTCATCGGCATCGATGACACAGACACAAAGGAAGAAGGTGCCACCTGGACACTTACACATAATATGGCAAAGGAACTGGACTGTATCGAGTCTGTTTATCTCTCCCATTCACTTGTACAACTTTTCCCGGTATCGGCAAGGACACAGAACTGCGTATCCACAGTACTGGAATTCGCATGCGTGGACGAGAACGCGAAACAGGAACTGCTTGAGAGTATTAAAGCGGCACTCATGAAGTACAGCGTTTCCGATGAGACCGGAATGGTCGTCCTTTCAGACTTTGATGCGAAGAAAATGAACGAGTACAGCAAGCAATGCCGCAGCGGTGAGCTAACTAAAGAATACGCAATACAGTGTGCAAAAGACAACAATGTTGACATCTGGCTTGATGGCAATGGCGTTATAGGAGCACTTGCAGCACTTGCGTGGTTTGCACGGCCTGATGAATCGGTCACGCTGGATTCACAACTCGAATAACAAAGATATGACAGATAATAAGGATATAACCGGCCTTGAAGCAATTTACTTTGCAGCTATTGACAGCAATGTAAGGTTCATTACTGCTGTTGCCGGGTATCCCATGACTGCAGTTGCAGACTACTTTTTTAAGGAAGAGCATTCCAACGATTACGAAATCCACTGGCTCACCAACGAGAAAGCAGCCATGGAAGCTGCACTGGGTGCATCAGTGACCGGGAGAAGATC
Source organism: Methanolobus sp. UBA32 (assembly GCA_002507205.1). Lineage (GTDB taxonomy): Archaea > Halobacteriota > Methanosarcinia > Methanosarcinales > Methanosarcinaceae > Methanolobus. Next base: position 26,861 of record DAZF01000021.1, read on the forward strand.
CATGGTACTGGTTAAGCATGTGGGCATGAACCTGCTTTCAGACCCCCTCATGACTGCAATGATGCATACCATCGGTGCAGGACTTGTCATACTGGTGGGAGATGATCCCGGAGCAAAGGCTTCACAGAATGAGCAGGATTCCAGATTCTACGGACCACTTTCTGAAACAGCTGTTTTTGACCCGGCAACGCCAAAAGATACCTATGACTCATTACAGCGGGCTTTTGAACTCTCGGAAGAAGTAAGGGTTCCAGTCATCATGAGAATCACTGACAGGCTGGAAAAGAGAGAGCAAAATGTGGCCAGGTCAATCAGTAAAAAAGAAGATGCAAACATTCCGGGAAAGAAGCTTGACAGAGGCATCTGGAAACTCACCATGCATGGGAAACACCAGCGTTTCCACATAGAATCCGAACCCCTNNGAAGAAAGTGAAGCTTTCATTGAATCGCATATCAATACCTTCGACAACATTCTTGGAAAAAGAAGCGGACACCTCCCCGTAGGAATGATTCAAAAAGAGCATGTGGAATTTGCCCTTGAGAACATCGATAAGGATGAGGTCTCGAAATACACAGATATCCAGACCATTGTCAGCAGGGGATCAAGATCCATATGTGGCGATTGTCCGTTCATGCCACTCTACAATGTATTGCATGACATAGAACCAGTTGCAGGCGATATGGGGTGTTCCATACGCACGGCACCTGATCCGCTAAATGCGGTCAACACAGGGTTCGCACTTGGTGGTGCAATCTCCACAGCATGTGGTTTTCCCGGAAAGGGAATAGCCGTCATTGGGGATTTCGGCCTTGCACACTCCGGCATTGTGGGACTCATAAATGCAGTAAGCTGTGGTTTTGACATTCTTGTAATCATACTCCAGAATGAAATTGCCGCAATGACAGGTGGACAGGAAACACCGGATCTTCATGATGTGGTGAGAGCTCTGGTACCGGACACCACAGTTATTGATATTGACAGAAGCATCAGGTCAAAAGGGCCGGATAAAACTCAGGATATACTCAGGAACCTTATACAACAAAAGCAGAAAATAAAAGGGGTTTCTGTTATCTATATTGAAGGTAAATGCACGCTTTATTGAACACTTATCGACTGCATACCCATCTGATTTTTAATAAGTTCTATTGTAAGTTGTTTGAAGTTTCAAATTGATTGTTTTGAATTTATAATTATATAGATATAATTTTAAATTTGAAATATCAAACAATTGGTTCTAAAAATTAACATTCAGACCCAGAATATCCTGAGAACCGGAATAAATAGCCTTTGCAATCTCAGCACAACCAACAGCAGCACTCCATCTGTCAAGCACATGCACCTTTACGCCAAGATGACTTTCTATTTTGTCAACAACATAGGGAATCTCACCAACAGAGCCCTCTATGATAATCTCGCCAGTTGAATTATAGTCTTTCAGCAAAAGTTGCATACCTGCAATTTCCATGGCGGCAAAGAGAGCTATGCTGTCCAGTGCAAGAAGGGCCTGTGAATCCTTGCCCTCAGCTGCCTTGATCAGGTCATGCCGGTCTGAGAAAGGAGTATTCTTGAGAACACCGGAATGCACAAATGCTTCATTAGCACTCATCTTTCCGGCATCCACATCCCTCAGGGCCTGCACATCAAGAGGACCATGCTGCAATCCCGGTGCAAAGATACAGGCATCTATGGCCCCAACAAGTTTTCCACCGGCAACTCCTACTGTAACAGTATTGGAACTTATATCGGAAAGAACGAAATCAGTAAAGCCGAGAGAAAATGCATGGTATGCGATACCTACTTTCTCAGGACTGGTAGAATGAGAGAAGATATTCAGCCGGGGGTCCGTATTGCTCCCGTCGTGGATACCAGGTATAACTACTGCAGGAATCCCGGATGACATTATGGAATCAAAAACACGGCTACCTCCGCCTGTTTTTTTACCGGCACCCTCGATACTTTTAACACCCCGGTTATTAACACTTTGAATGTCCTCAATATCCGTGATGCCATCGCCCATTGAGTATGTCACCGCCATAAGGGAGATATCAGCACTCCTGACACCGAAAGCATCTTCCATTGAGGATACTAATTGGGATTCAGTCATATCAGCTGCTTCAGTTCGTGGAATCTCCAGCTTCAGCACTTTTCCGGACTCGGGGAAAAGCGCAGCAAAACGCATTGCAGTCGTACCGTGATCAATTCCAATGAACATAATATACCACCTTTAGTCATCAAGCAACAACAAATTAAGCTCTTTCATGATACGCTCTCCTTCTGTGAAAGTACCAACCGTAGTTACCAGGCGCAGTTCCTGAAAGGATGTGCCATGTGAAAGAAGCAGCCTCAGATTACCTCTGTCATCGGGCCTCTGTACCCTGGCACTCAGCATGCCTCCTGAATTACCCTTTCCTTTTACAGTAATAACTGAAGGTATTATCTTTTTGATATCAGGATGCCGGCTCAATAAGGATACTATCTTTTTACCATTTCGGCCACCGATTATGGTAGTATGGGAACCGCCAAGTTTAGACTTCGGTTTATTAACCCCATTTGCATTGATAGTATCAGTCATTTCAAGGGGAATGACAGCAGATACTATAAAATAGTGGTGGTTGACGCTTATAAGCAACAACAAAAAATCAAAGCCTCAATTACATTAAAAAAAGAAATGCAATATCCAGAAAATCATATCTCCTGAATATCAGCCATATCTATAAGCTTGACACCTGCGCTATGAAGAACCTGAATAGCACCCTCGATGTCATTGACCCTGAGAATAAGAAGAGCTTTTTCTGTCTTTGTAACGAAAGCGTATGCATAGTCGATATTTATGCTCTGCCCGCCAAGGACATCTGCTATCTTTCCTAGCCCTCCTGGCACATCCTCCATTTCCACACCCATTACACTGGTCTCGGAAACCGTGAAACCTGCATCATGAAGAACCTCATGTGCTGCATCCGGTTTATCAACGACCATCCTGATGATTCCAAAGTCTCCTGCTTCGGCTATGGTGAATGCCCTGATATTAATGCCAGCCTTCCTGAAGTTCTCTGCGATGTGTGCAAGACGACCAGGTTTGTTCTCAGCAAAAAGGGAAATTTGTTTGATGATCTTCTCTTCCATGTTAGCACCTGCAATTTTATTAGAAGTTATGTTGTCCTATGGAATGTTATAACTTTCTGTTGTCCATCACTTTCTTGGCTTTACCCATTGATCTTGGAATTGTACCTTTTTCAACAAGCTCGACCTTCACAGCAAGGTTAAGCACATTTTTGAGTGCCGTTGCAACCTTCTTCTCCACTGAGATGATATCATTGACCCTGTCACTGAATGCTTCATCTGTCATCTCGATCTGGATCTTCATGATATCAAGTTCATTGACCCTGTCAACAACGATCATGAAATGCTCTCCAACTTCAGGAATAGTCATCAGGACCGATTCAACCTGCCCGGGGAATACATTGATACCACGGACAATGAGCATATCATCAGCACGTCCCAGAACCCTCATTATACGCGGATGAGTTCGCCCACATTTACATGGCTGCTTGTTGATAACTGTTATATCACCAATGCGGTATCGGATAAGTGGAAGCGCTTCCTTGGCCAGCGTAGTGATTACAAGTTCCCCACGCTCACCTTCTGTAAGCTGTTCCCCGGTTTCCGGATCGATGACCTCTATCAGGAACTGGTCTGCCCAGATATGTATACCATCCTGGTACTGGCATTCTGTGCAAAGAGGGCCACTGAGTTCGGAAGTACCATATACATCATATGCTTTGATACCTGTGGCTTCCTCGATCCTGGTCCTCATTTCCTCAGACCATGGCTCTGCACCAAATATACCCACACGAAGCTGAGTATCGTTCTTAATGCTGATGCCTGCCTGATTTGCAACCTCGTTCATGAAGAGGAAGTAAGATGGAGTACAGGCCATTACGCTGGATTTAAGATCCTGCATCAGATCAAGCTGCTTTTCAGTATTTCCCGAACTTGTCGGAAGAACTGTACAACCTACTTCTTCAGCACCATAGTGTAAGCCGAGACCGCCTGTGAAAAGACCGTATCCATAACTTATCTGGATAACATCCCCACGTCCGACCCCAATAGATGTCAGCGCCCTTGCAAGGGACGTAGCCCATTCATTGATATCGTTACGTGTGTATCCGACTACTGTTGGTTTTCCTGTTGTTCCGGAAGAAACATGGAAACGGACAAGCTGTTCATTCGGAACACAGAACATACCTGTGGGATAGGTATCCCTGAGGTCTGATTTATACGTAAAAGGCAATTTTCTCAGGTCATCCATTGACTGGATATCACCGGGTTTAACACCTGCCCCATCAAATTTCTTTTTATAGAAATCCGAATGCTGGTATACATAATCGACCAGACTTTTCAGTTTCTTTTCCTGCATCTTATCCAGTTCATCAACTGGCATCCTTTCAACCAATGGGTTCCAGTACTCTATCATCTAATCGCCCTTTATTGGATCATTCTGATTCCTGAGATTCTTCGTTCAATGAATCACATATTGAAGGATTAGGTTTTCCTCTGAGGATATCACGTATCCTGTATTTGCATTCAAAAATGATGGTATCCATATCAGCAACTACATCTATGCCAGCAGCTCCTGCATGTCCTCCTCCGGTACCATCATAGTTCTTACTAATATCTTCCATTATCTTGCCCAGATTCACACCTGCAGCAACAGCTTCACGCTTTGCTCTACCGCTAACCCTTATATTGGCATCACGTGACGTACCGATGAGAGCCACGTCTGCACCAATATTAAGGAACATGGATGAAGCAGCGCCTCCAAAGGAATTTACATGAGAGTCTACTAACAGCCAGTCATCAACTCTTTCAATGGTTGCCCTTGTTGCACATTTCAACATGGCAATACGCATTGATATATCCTGAGGGGTTGCAGCCATCATTTCCAGTACATCAGCGTACTCTACTCCACTTGTTGCTATTATCTCAGAAACCGTCCTGAATGTTTCCTGTGTAGCATGCTTAAAGTGTCCTGTATCGGTAATTATACCGGTCAGAAGACCCATGGCAGTTCGACGCATAATGGGAGCACCCATTGATTGCAGGATCCCAAATACCATTTCTGCAGTGGATGTTGCATGACGGTGAAGATAGAATTCAGCATTCTCAATTAGAGCCGTGGTAGCATGATGATCGATCACACAATACCTGCCAAGCTTGATATCATTTAGCTGTGAACTGGTCGAAGTGTCAACTACCAGAGTTATATCAAACTCAGACGGATCAGGTTTTTCGACCACGTCAATATTGAGTTTATCTATAAGAAGTGAAGCAACCCTGTTGCATCCGTCCACAAGGCCTATAGTTCCACCCAGGGCCTCAGAAAGGGCAAACGCACTGCTTACTGCATCTGGATCAGCATTCCGATGGCAAAGATAAAGAATATTATTGTAATCCAGAAGTTTATTGAAAAACTCCGTTTCTTCAACTTGCATGGAAACCTCTGAACATTATCAACAGTTTATAGCGATAATGTCATCAGCATCGGGAAAAGGCTTATTGAGCCTGGTTCCCCATGGATTGTTCAATCTGTTCCTGAAGTTGTGTGAAACGCTTTGAGATCCTTTCTTCCTGTCTTGAAATGGATTGTAACCTGAGTGAAAGTGTCTCGACCTTTTCATTCAATTTTGAAACGGATTCTTCCTTGCTTGACTTGATCTGTAATTCGCCGACACTGCGATAAACAACAACATCTTCAGGAAGTTTTTGCAGTTCTTCCAGTGCCATCTCAGACTCTTTCTGCATGGACTCAATCTGGGATTTTTGCATAGCAAGGGACTGCGCCTGCTGCTGAACCTGCTGCAACTGAGCTAGCTGGTTCTGTATCTGTGGGGGTATTTGTGTACTCATTTGGTTTCACCTGACATGTCAATAAACCTAAAGTGATTTTAATGTTTCTATGTACACACAAAGAAGGAAAATAATGATGAAAAGAGAAAGCTGAGATACAAAATGGAAGGCAGAAAATTAAAGGTATTTCACAGATCATGCCAGACAGGATGCAGTCTCAAATGCAACCTGAATAAGACGTAACCAGGTGTTGAGCGTTGAACGCATAGCAACAAGATCATCCGATCTTACAGTAAGATAAAGAAAACGCCCTTTAACCACCATATCAACAGAAGACCTGTCAGTGATCATAGTCTCAAGTTCGGGCTTCAGGGAACGATAGATAGAAGGAGCAGCAGGAGTCTCAAATATAGAATTGGTGATCAAGAGCAATCTTCATCACCATTATATATTTTATGACTTTTCACCCTCAGACTGAAAAGGACTTTGTCCTGTTCATTGAAATCCATCCTATCGCCAGAGATTACCAGTGACAAAGAAACTGAGGAGTCATTCGGACCATCCGGATAGAGAACGTCAGATATAAAAGACACAAGTTCACCATCCCCTACTATTGAAGGAATAACACCGGACTTCCTGGGATACAAAAAACCTGTGGATAACATCGAGATATGAAGTGACAGTACACAGTGGCCCTCGTCATCGTAAAAAACAATGCTACCAGGGTTACCGTGATATTCACCCACTATGATGAGAGGAGTATCACGAGAAAGGTCCAGAACCTCACCCATGCCCATCTTACCACGGTTGGGATAATCACAACCGAAAAAAGATGCCAGATGCTTACATAGTGTACGCGTACTGGCAGAAGGTTTGCGAGAAGAAGTGATTAACATCGCTTCTTACTCTGCTTTGATGCGTTTGATGGATGTTGGACGTTCTTTTACAAGGATACGGTGTCCGCAGTATGGACAGCGAATACCGGTATACTCATAATCGATCTCAACATTTCTTTTGCATCTTGTACATTTATAGGCCATATTCACCTACTCGAGTGCTTCTGTTGCTTTCTTAACTGAACGTGCAACTGTCTTACCTACATTAGTCTGAGGCAGGAAAGTTCCACCTGCAAAGGTATGGTCGCATTTTGTACATTTCCATATACCAGTGCCTATTCTCTTGACAGTAGGACGTGCACATTTTGAGCACTTGTGAGGCATACGCATCTTTTCTTCAAGGTCCGCTACCAGTTTACGGTCCTTCCTACCATATCGTGTACCAAACCTACCAGCTGATCTGGATACACGTCCTTTTCTTGTATACTTTTTTGCCATGAATCTTATCTCCTTGAAATTGTGTGAATTTAATGATAATATTGAATCTGTCTGATTAGATATTCAACAGATGAGTTTCCCTTAGTTCTGATGCTTTCTGGCATGCCAGAGACACAGCCTTTAAAAGCTGTTCTTCAGTAAGCGCACCGTCACCGCTCTTTTGCATTCCTGATATAGAACCATCCTGATTTGAGATGATCGTTATACGGGTATCACAGACGGTCTCTTCATCAAGATCAGGATCAACCATCATCTCACCGCCGATATTCACCAGTGTAACTGCAACGGGCATATCCCTGATAGGCATAGGCATGTCCTCACCACGTCCCTCACGTTTGCCAGGAACGGTAGCAGTCAACAGGGCAGCAATTGCACCAAAAGAGGCAGCATCCTGAATGTTCCCTGCATTATTGAGAACATGGATATCGATGAATACCATCCAAACCTCTTCTCCCTCCGTAATACACAACTTACTTAAATCAATTGCGCCTGATTCACGGATACCCCTGTCAGTCACACGAGCCATCTCTATTGCGTTCTCCTTAGGAGGACCAGCCNNGGGGAAGCAATTGGATTAAGCTCCATGCTTGTAATAATTACACCTTCTCCGGCAGAGTCAGGGAACGGAGTTCCTACCTGAACTTTAACACCGACCAGAATTTCGGTCTCTCCCAGTTTGATCCACGCAGAACCTTCTGCTTTCTCTATTACATTGGTCCTGAGATCTATATTTCTAATTGCATCAAAGGTACGACCATCCTCACGTTTTCCTTTGAGCATAAGGTTGTAAATATAATCTTTCTTAAGTATAGACATTGATTGATTACTCATGGTTACCACATCTCTCAGGCAGTCTCTTCATCATCTTCAGGGACATCCTCATCGTTATCTTCAGGAATGTCATCTTCATCGACGTCCTGGAAGGAATCCTCTTGCTCTTCCACAGATTCTGCTTCATCTCCGGATTCAGCATCCTCTACATCGTCTGTTTCTATTTCTTCTTCGATGTCCTCATCATTCTCAGATGTTTCATCCTCTTCTAAAGATTCCAATGTAGATTCAACAAGAGCAGAAACATCGACATCCTCTTCATCGTCAGATATTTCCACTTCTTCCAGCTTGGTAAATTTGTTCTTGAGAGTTTCTTTCTGCATCTCAAGGATCTGGCGGCATCCTTCTTTACACAGTTCAACTGCTTGTCTGAATTCTTCCTGTGTTACGTCACCGTCCATCTGCAAAAGGGTAATCTCACCATCAGCCGTCATAGCCATTGGGATATCAGCATTGCCATAGTTATCCTCTGGCTTATTAAGGTCAAGTACCAGCTGTCCATCAACCTTTCCTACTGCACAGGCAGAAACAAGTCCCTTCATAGGAATTCCGGCATCTGCAAGTGCCATGGAAGCTGCATTTATAGCTGCAGTACGGGTTCCGGCATCTGCCTGAAGAACCTCTGCAAATACATCAATTACAGCACCAGGATAAAGGTGAGTAAGCACAACAGGCTCAAATGCTTCACGGCTTACCTTTGATATTTCAATACTTCTTCTGCTTGGACCCGGCCTTATGCGGTCCTCTACGGAGAAAGCAGCCATATTATAACGATATCTTATCAATGCAGAATCTGCCTTCTGCAATCTTCTAGGATGGAGTTCCCTCGGACCATATACAGCCGCAAGCACCTTGTTCTTACCCCATTCCAGATAACATGAACCATCGGCCCTGGAGAGTACACCTATCTCCATTTTCATAGGCCGGATCTCATTAACACGCCTGCCATCAAGACGTAATCCATTTTCATCAATGAACTTTTCAGGTTTATCACTCATATTAATTCTCCAATGTTTGCACATTCTCCCTGTTGATTAAAATAGACACATCTGGATCAATTATCATCATCTTCCAATAGTGCATCTACTTTTCTGCAGGTTTCTTCCCGAATCTCGCATTCATCTTCCGTATCCACAGCGAGATCGGACTCTAAAACAGTTTCATCCTTCTCAGAAACAACATCATCCTCATTTTTCAAGAAATGAGATATCCTCTCCGTCAAACCGGAAGTGTGAGAATGTTTCATTATAAGCTCAATAGCTTCATTAAGAAGGTCCATTTCAGCATCGTTGCCTTTTATCCATATTCTTCCATTCTGACCTACAAATATCTCGCAATTTGTTTCTTTCTTAAGCATGGATACCATAGAACCGCCATGTCCTATGATACGCGGGACCTTTGTAGGAGTTATTTCAATAATCCGGCCCACATTAAGAGCCCTCAGACCACGTTCTCTCATGGTCAGTTCTACCTTCATGGATGAATTTACATCTTTTATGCGAAGCAAAGCCGAACTGCCTACATCCATAATTTCCGGCATTTTATCAGATTCCACACGCCTTGGATACTCCGACACATGCAGTAATCCATCATATGGAGAACTTATGTCAAATATCCAGTTAGAAGGAGTGACCCCTATAACTGTACCAATAACATAGTCCCTGGGTGATGGAATATATTTCCCGGTAAAGGGAATTACAGAGATCTTATTTTTGGCATTCTTTACTCCGTATAAAAGGGAATAGACCTTTCCGTCCTTTATATAAGTACCCGGGCCGGAATCAGCCTTGTTTTCGGACAATAGCTGTCCTGGAATTACAATTTCACGTTCCATTATGCGGCCTCATAATAATTTAGTTTCAGCATCCCCTTTTGTAAGGTGATTGACAAGGCCATAGAAATCGTTCTGCAGGCCAGCAGGCATTTTTACAACTGCCACCCACGAACCATCACTTTGCCATTCATTCTTCACAAGAGTTGCAAATTTAGAGATATCCCCATAAGCCTTTGCTGCATATTCACCAGGAATCCTTACAGCAACATCAACTTCTTCGAACCTTATGGGTATTATCGGACGAATGGCTTTCATTACAGCGTTTACCTGGTCATCAACACCTTTGAGAGGATCTATATGGAATTTTGCTTCTTCCATTGCCTTTTCGATCCTGGAAGGCGGATGAGGAGCTTTTGTCTGGGGATTGATAGCATTTTGTGCAATAAAAGTGATGACCCTTCTGGTCTTCTCTTCCAAAATACGCTTTCTTTGTTCTTTGGTGAGCTGTAGCTCCCCATGCAGAATTATCTGTTCAGCGATCTCCAGCACATCATTGGTATTGAAGAGGTTCACAAGATCGGACTCTGCAGCTTGTTCCCCTTGATGAGCATCATAGAATATAGACTCTACAGCGATTATATCCTCTATATTTACTTTATCTCCCCTTTTAAGTGCAAACGCACCCTCCGGCTCAACAAAGACTTCGAAATGATTCTTTCCTTTCTTGAGTCTTGCAATTACAGACTCATCAAGAGATACCATATTGATTCACCCCATGACACAAAATATTGATTTATTCGTTTGTTTCTTCCTGGTTTTCAGACTCATCTTTTTCTTCTTTTACTTCATCTTTGAGCTCTTCACGAACTCTGGAAACAAAAGCTGCAACCTCTTCTTCAGACAATTTCCTGAACTGGCGGTCCTCAAGGGTTACAACACCAAGTTCCAGAGTAGCTGCGTCAACCTTTCCTTCAGTTGAAGTATAGAGCGCTTTCATGCCTAACATGATAGCAGCATCAATGCCCATATCAGCCTTGTAGTCTGCCTCAAATATTTCCATAAAGGCATTTCTGCCAGCTCCGATAGCTGTCGCCTTGTATTCAAGTAATGCGCCACTAGGATCTGTTTCGAACAGACGTGGACTGGAATCATCAACACCTGCTATCAGAAGAGCAGTACCATAAGGACGTACACCACCATACTGAGTATATGTCTGTTTGTGATCGCATATTTTCTTGGCAATCACTTCAACGCCTATTGGTTCATCATATGAAACCATGTTTACCTGGGCTTCTACCCTTGCCCGGTCTACAAGTGCACGGGCATCTGCTACAAGTCCTGAAGTAGCAACACCAATGTGGTCATCGATCTGGAATATCTTCTCTATGGATTCAGCCTCTATCAACCGGCTTGTGATTCTCTTATCCACAAGCAATACCACACCATCCTTTGCTTTAATTCCCGCTGCGGTTGTACCCCTCTTGACTGCCTCTCTTGCATATTCTACCTGAAAGAGACGTCCATCAGGACTAAAAACTGTAATGGCACGATCATATCCCATCTGTGGTGTCATTTGCATCTTCACTTCATCTCCTAATTTATTTATAAATAATAATAGAATATATACGATAACTAACTGAAATATGCTTTCTACTCATTTATATGTGACTGTTCTTCGGGGTTAAATATATTCACACCCTCTAAATACTTTTTTGTTGCACCAAGAACTGTACCTGACACACCAAGAATATGGAAACTAACCCTTCTACCCTTTACGCTGGTAATTGTAGCAAGAGCAGCACGGGTTTGCCGGACGTGCTCCCGGTCACAACTTACTACACCCTTAAGGTCCTCAAAGGCAAATAGCCATATGTTACATTCACTTGAACCAAGATCACCAAGCAAACTGCCGGATGAAGAAAAAATCTCCCTTATCAGGTCATCTCTGCTCACCTGACCATCAGCAATAAGTTCAAATGCAAGATACCTTTTATTTTCCCGCATTGTGGGTGGAAGTACTTTCATACTTCATCACCTTCATCCAGAAGAGCATTATCTGAAGGAACACTTACAATTTCCACACCTTCAAAGACATAATTAGCAGAAGGTCGGTTCTTTGAAATTATTTTTTCAGGAGTAGTCGACAGACCGGAAATGGATTCCTCACGCGTCATACCAAAAAGCCCGGCCAACGCTATTAATTCATTAGGAGCACGCAGGTCATAATATGACATTGCATTACTTGTCAGAGTGAAAGAAACATCATATTTTCGAACAAGTTTCAGATTTTTCCTGAAATTTGATAAAGCCCTTACTCTTCGGCCACCACGTTGACTTATAATATCCCCAAGATCAAAAGAAATTGCAACATCATGATCATTCGCAGACTTGGCCAGAACATGATTCATTCCGCTGTCTTTTAAAGAACCACAATTTGAAAGAACATCTACATTGGAATTTTCTAAGGCTGCGCGGTTTATATTTTCATTGCCACCACGGACAACAATAACATCAACCATTTTCCGGTATTTTCCTACAAGTCCATGCAACTTAGAAGCATTTTCCACGTTCAGTTCAACGCCACTGAAAACCTCCAATCCATCTACTAAAGTAGATTTTTCAGGAGAACATGATCTTGAAGGATTGGTGATAGCAATACCCTTGTAGCAAAAATGCCTGGCAAGAGCAGCCATTTCTTCAACCGTGTTTTTACCTTCAGGCACAGAATAGACGTTCAGATCATAAAAGTTAAATCTAGCCAAACAATTCCTCCACTATCTGCCCCGCAAGAATGCGGTTCTTAGGATAGGTGGCTATCTTTACCTTTACAATGATAGCATCGGATGAAGAACTCAATACTAATTTCCCAAGGAAAGCAGCCTGCTTATCAAACCTCATATGGAACAACTGATCGTCATCCAGCCGGTCAGGCATTTCACTGCGCAGGAGCTCAACATCTACGGGAGACATATGATCCCGGATGAACCTGGCAAGTCTTGCAGAGTCCGATTTGCGAGTGATCTGAGAACTGAGCATCACAGAGGAATTGCCATAATGACCTTCGATATCGGTTACTTCAACGAACTCATCAGTAACTGTACCTTTAGGTTTGCCAATAGCAGTCCATAAAAAGAAGTCCAGGGCAGCACGTACCCTGGAAATATCCTCAGTTGAGTGCGCGATCACGCGCAAGCTAGTATAGTGGATCACTTGCCCCTGTTAAGGTTTGACCTGAGACTTGGCCTGGTCTTTTCAGTACCAGTTCCACGTGACATCATACCTCTGCCTTTACGGCCTGCACTGGTCTTACCGCGTTCTGCACGTCCTTTGTGGGAACTGCCGCAGATCCAGTTAAGGTTCTTATCACTCTTAATGACAGGGTGGCTTGGGTCTACAAGAATAACCTCGAACCACTTCAGTTTTCCATCTTCGCCGACCCAGTAGGAGTTGAGAACTTCCATGTTAGGGAATTTCCTGCCTGCACGTCCTTCAGCCATTCTCTGAAGACTCATTCCGCCTGTAATCTTATTCTTACCCATGCGCTGAGTACGCCTTCCACGAATGTACCTGGACTTTCTCAGACTACCCCTGCGTACATGTACACGGGCTACAATGATACCCTGCTTAGCCTTGTATCCAAGGGAGCGAGCACGATCGATACGGGTTGGACGCCTGATCTTCGTAACAGATCCTTCCTTCCTCCATTCCTGGAGTCTTTCCCATCTTAGTTCATGGACATATGTGCTGTCCGGGTCTTTCCATGCGTCTCTTACGTATGCGTAAAATGATTTTGACAATTTGTTCACCTTAGTTTCATTTCTAGTTTCACGGTTCAGCTTTCGTAAAGCTACATTCCCACGGGACTTATCCCGACAATGAAACAGGACTACTACTTAACGTAATTGAATTTAAACCTTTGCACCACCCAATTAAGAAAAATGGAAATACAGGAAAACACACATAGTTCAAAAATAACAGAGTATAGTAAAAGTCCTACCCATCAGAATAAAAACAAGACATATAAGTAGAGGACAATAATGAACAGAATGAAATTGAACTACTCCATTGATGCCATATTAACAATACTATTCCTTCTGGTTGCCGTTACAGGATTTGTCATGTATCTTGTGATACCTTCAGGAGTACCAAAGGGAAGATATCAGGAATACATGGGAATGACAAAAGCCACATGGACACTGATACATAACTGATCAGCAATAATGATGACATCTTTTACAGGAATACACCTGATACTGCATCAAAAATGGATATGTTGTGCAACGAAAAACATCTTTANNGAACACAGGATACCGGTAATATTACCATCCACATCTTTTAGGACAACATCATACCAGCGCACAGGGATTTCTTTGCCTTCCTTTGTAACAACGGAATGCTCAATGAATTCAGGCAGCTCTGATTCACCCTTTAAAGCCCCTTCAAACCGGTGCCTTACTTCACTCCTCAGATTTTCAGGTACAATGGACTTTGAAAAATCATTGCCTATCAATTCAAATTCGCCGTAGCCAAGGATATCATTGCCCTTCGCATTTACAAGGTTAATCATCATATCCACATCAAGGACAAAAATAATAAAACCGGCAATGTCAAGATAATTCATTGCTTCATTCCTTTCAGCAAGAATCTTGTCCTGAAGATGCTTCATCCTCAAAAGGGATTTTACCCGGGTTACAAGTTCAAGCCTGTTAACAGGCTTGCCAAGAAACTCGTCGGCACCCACTTCGATTCCTTTGATACGGTCATCTTTTCCAGAAAGTGCAGTTACCATGACAACAGGAAGGAACTGAGTTTCCACAGATGTTTTCAAAACCCTGCAAACTTCATACCCATTCATATCAGGCATCATCACATCAAGCAGAATAATGTCAGGTTTTTCACTTTTAACCTTATCCAAAGCTTCCTGCCCACTATAAGCAGGAATAACTTCATAATCGGATTTAAGGTAAAGGCCCATTAATTCCACTATGGCTTGTTCGTCATCAACAATGAGTACTTTATCCTGATATTGCATGAATCTTAGGCTCCATGTTTACACGTAAATTAAATAAATATATTGCAATATATATCTGGTGGTAACCTTAGTATCTTGTTACATAATTATCAAGTAAAATTATTAACTTTAATTTTACGGTTAATTATATAGTTCTATCTGCATATATAGTTTAGGCATAGAAAAATCAACCTTGAAGAAAAGCCAGTTATACTGCAAGGAATGATAGTGGGGCTGGTGAGATTCGAACTCACGATCGACGGGTCTCTCCGAACAGCTGCAATAACAGCCTTCAGTTTATGAGCACATATCAGTGCTCCAACGGTTCCTCACAAACCAACCCCGTCGGGTTAGTCTCAGTAGACCCGTTGTTCATCATTTATCCGCTGGAGCCCATCGCCATGCCGGGCTAGGCCACAGCCCCATATATTTGGGCAGTACCTCCAGAATACATCTTATCAATGATATATTTAGCGGTACAGCACCCCTACATCACATGTTTTCATTAGCAACTCGGCCAATATCCCCGAATTTACATAACTCGTCACAAAGTTCCTCTATTTTTAAGCGCAGTTCACCCATAGAATAACCGAACATACCAGTCAGGTAGATGGCCCCACCTGCACCTACGCCCTCTTTTACAAAGCCGAGTTCATATTGCTGCAGGCCTTTAAATGAGGATTTACCAAATTCTGGATCAGCACCTTCATACCTCGCACCAATTTCACCGGCAAGTTCTACAAAATTAGCAGACTCATCCCTTACAACATAAGTAGTCGTAACGATTTTGATATTATCCGTAGCATAACCCAGGTGCTTGATAACAGCAAATATAGAAGCCATCTGAGTGCCTCCTGCAAGAATAACAGGAGTGTTGCCAAGACCTGCAGCAATTCCTGCAACTGCAACCATCATTGGGTCGCCAACGGATGCTATTGCTTTGAGAGGATCATCGCGCAGGGAACCGTAGCTTATCCCTGATGACTCAAGAGCTTCCGCCACAACCTGTTTTTTTAGCGAGAGAGGGTTGGAACTGGAACTACTGCTTACATTTCCATCATAACCCAGTGATTGGAGCACCGCATTTGCAGTCGTTGTTCCCGCAGGAATACTTTCACCAATAACGACCAGATCATGATCTTTTGCAAGTTCCTCACCAAACATGAACGCATTTTTGAATGCATCCTCAACATTGTACACCGCAATTGGATTCCTGATGTCACCACCGGGCACACCACCTATGTCGACAAGCGGCACCTGTTTTGCCGGAAGGACCTTCAACCCTGCATTCACAAACACATGCGGAATCCCCGTAATTGAAAGGGCTGCACGAGTAATAAGAGCCGGCGTTGGCGTATCATACGGAGGAGTCATTGGCAGGATCGGAATGTCTATAATAGTTCCTGTTTCAAGGACTTCCGCATCGCCTGCCGGCGTATAGTCTGTAAGCTTTGCAGTCTTGCCTGCAGCAGACAGACCTTCTATGTAAGCAGTCTCTGTGTTTGCAAGAACACATACGAACAACGGTTTTTCAGGTAACCGGACTTTTTCAGGTGCTAGTGTATCCATACCAATCGCCTAGATGTATTTTAGAGGGAGTATATGACTTTTTCCAGAGAAACTTCAGTAGGTTCTGGCAATATACACCTGAGTGTCTGCATCTGAGCCACATACAGGACATTTACCGGAATATCCTTCTGTCTGGTCAGTGGGTATACCAAGTATACCGGCGCCAATATCATCCTCAAGCTTCAAACCACATTCCTTATTGCCACACCAGAAGACCTTTGCAATACCCACAGCCAGTTTTTCCTTGATAGTATCAATGTCCCCGCACTCAAAGATACGCTCCTGAACACCTGCTTTTGCCTTTTCATACAGGTTCTCATGGATCTCATCAAGCAGGGAAAGAACATCTTCTGTGATGTTATCAAGGGACACCTGCTGCTTCTCACCAGTATCACGGCGGGCAAGCATTGCTGCATTATTTTTAAGATCCCTCGGACCAAGTTCAAGCCTTACAGGAACGCCGCGCATTTCCCACTTATAATACTTGGCACCGGGACGACTGTCGCTTGCGTCCATCTTCACACGTATACCTGCCGCTTCAAGAGCAGTCTTTAGATCCTCACAGGCTTCAAGTACACCCTCGGGCTTCTTGAAAATAATAGGAATAATTACAACCTGTACAGGAGCAACAGCCGGTGGAAGANNGTCTCCGTGTATGGATATCATGGAAGCTATGGACCGTTCTGAGATTCCATAGCATGTCTGGTAAGCATAAACCTGCTCACCTTCTGCATCCTCATAGGTAATATCAAACGTTTTCGCAAAATTATCACCAAGGTGGTGAGCCGTACCTACCTGCAGAGTCTTACCATCCGGCATGAGGGCATCAGTAGCTATTGTATAATCCGCACCAGGGAACTTATCCCAATCCGGCCTCTTGGACGCAAGTACAGGAACAGCAAGCTGCCTGTAGAACTCTGTGTAAAGCCTTATGGCCTCATCAACCTGCGATGCCGCATCTTCCCAGGTAGCATGAACGGTATGTGCTTCCTTAAAAGATGTAATCTCACGTAGCCTGATAAGAGGACGTGTGTGTTTTGTCTCATACCTGAATGTATTGACGATCTGGTAGAGCTTAAGAGGCATATCTGCGTGAGACCTGATCCACAACTTATACATTGGATAGATTGCAGTCTCACTCGTAGGCCGGAGTGCCAGTTTAACATCCAGCGGGGAGGTACCTCCATGAGTCACCCAATAAACCTCTTCTTCAAAACCCTTTATGTGTTCTGCCTCTTTCATGAACTCATTTTCAGGGATAAGAAGTGGGAATAAGGTTTCCTGATGATCTTTATCAAGCAATCTACGAATGATATCATAAACATTTCTTCTGATGCTAAAACCAAATGGGAACCACACATATAGCCCTTTGACAGGATAACGTACGTCCATGATCTCACCCTTCAGGAGCAGGTCATTATACCATTCACTGAAATTATCTTTTGAAGGAAGCGCAGCCTCTTTTTCTTGCTCTGCCATTTATTCACCTGTTTAAATTTGATTTTGGCTACATTAATAAGTACATTGCTTATAGGCATTTCCTTTCATTGCCCGTGGTTTTAAGACGTGAGGACATAAAGGAGAACAAAATAAGAAATTAAAAAAAGAGAAGGCATACACCGACTATTGAGTATCTTTTTTTATACAGAGGAACCAGTCAAAGCATTTAAGGTCCTTATCCGGACCATCCAATCTTTCTTTCACACCTGTCCATGTTACAGGACATGGAAGAATAACATCGTCCCCCGGTGACCAGCCTTCAGGAGTTGAAACATCCTCACTATCAGACTTCTGTATGGCCATTAGAAGCCTCTTTACCTCATCCATGCTCCTGCCATTTGAGAACGGATAGTAGAGAATGGCCCTGATCTTCCCCATAGGATCAATTATGAAAACAGCGCGAATCGTTTCTGTGGTGAACTGCCTGATAGGGAGAACTCCCCCCGACCTTTCAAACTTTTCAAGGATTGACTCCGGCGTATAATGAGCATTGGGATGGATCATACCATATTTACGTGCAACTTCCATACTCAAGTCCTCTATCACAGGAAACATCACATCTATGTTTTTAAAACCCTTGTACTCGACCCTGTCCCTGATAGTTTCAAGCCATGCTAAATGAGAATAGATGCTGTCAACAGAAAGGCCAATAAGTTCAGTATTAAGCTTTTTTAACTCTTCCTGCATGGTGGCACATTTTATGAATTCTGTAGTACAGACAGGAGTAAAGTCGGAAGGGTGGCTGAAAAAGATGACCCATTTTCCTTTGTAATCTTCCGGGAAATTTACCATCCCTTGAGTAGTCCTGGCTTTAAAAGCAGGTGCATCATCACCTATCAACGGCATGCTTTGCCCTTCATACGATCCTTCTTCCAGATAACTCCCTCCTGACACATAATATATCTATGATAGTACAATTTAAGCAAATAAATACTTTAGGTATATCTAATAAAAAAAGAGCAGGAATGAAAAAATCATTCCTTTAGTTGATGCTCAGAGTCACTTGCATCAAGTTCCATCTCTGAAGAATTCACATCAAAGACAATCATTCCAGTCTTTAGATGCTCTAACTCTTCTGAAGAAAGTACACGGGACTTGGCCTTGTCAGAAATAATAGCACTATTGCCGAAAGGATCCTCTATAATAACAGTAAGGGACCTTTTACCTTCAATTGCCTCTTCCAGAGATTTTTGAATCTCAAGCCCTTTGGAATGTTTCTCTTCATCATCCACTGACCATTTGGTCGCAGTGACGACTACTTTGTATATCCTGTCAAGAACACCTTCAATGTTGGTAATATAGAAATCAGATATCGAACCGGGCTCTACATCAATACCAAGTTCAGGTATCCTGATGGTACCGGAAGTGGAGCGCACGACCCTGCTGTTAAGGTCCTCAAGACCTTCTACCTTCAACTCATACCTCATTGGCTCTTTCTGGGAGAGAATAATTGTATCAGCGAACCTGAAGCTGCATTTACACAATGCAGTAATATACATCACTTCGCCAAAAAAAGGGATCTCATCACCCTGCCATTTGATCACCAGATCTTCATGGCAAAGCGGGCATGACGTTCTCGTTTCAAAACTGTGGCAAGAGTCTCTATCTATCAATATCTGCCACCAGTGATCTTTGACCTGTCGATCTTGATACCCATAGGCGTTACCAGGACCTGGTCTTCTTTGATACCGGCGATGTCGCCATGAACATCCATTACGACCTCTTTGAGGTCCTTCAAAGCACGATCAAGCAACAACTTGTCCACTTTGATGTTGGATATATCGATCATTACGATATTACCGTCATATATCTCTTTTTTGAGTGAGGTCAGCTCATTGAGGTTTGTGAGCTCTGCAACACGAATATATGTTTCTGCAGGTTCATCATCCATTACCTCTTCATACTTAGTGAGGTCAAGTTCTGTATATTCATCCTCAGTGGTTGAGCTTTTGCTGCTGCTACCAAATAATTTGTTCACGATATTTGCCATAATTCGCCCTCATGTATTCAAAAACTTTGTTATATTAATAATACCACTACTACTTAAAATGTTACCGGACTGTTAATATGAACTGTTGCTGCTATTTATATTTAAACTCATCCTATTTTAATGATTTCTTTCAAATGTCAAAGTTCCAGAGCTTGTCCCCTACGTAATGGATAGATCTTACAGCTTTGCCTTTGTTTCCCTTCATTTCTGCCCCTGGCATCAAAGCTGTCCCAATGGCCAGTGGTTTGCTGTGAGCTTCTTCGATTATGATAACAGGGTCATTCTCCCGTATATCAGGATCAGCATCAACAATTCCCGGACACATGATATCAGCACCGTTGACAACAAAACGAACAGCACCGGAATCAACCGTTACTACATTCTTCAGCAGGCCCAGCTTCAGGACACCTTTTACAGTAGGGAAGTAAAAGCCATTTATCTGGAATAGCAGTGGTTCCCCGTCAACAAGTATGAGAGACATATCATCTATGTTTGCCGTTTCAAACTTGCTGCTTTCAAGCTTCTTTACCGCTTCACCAAAAATAGAAGTGATATCACTTAATAGCTGGTTCTTTGCTGATTTTCTTAGCTGGACCCTGGATTTTATTTTCAACTAATCACCTGTCAAACAGATAAATACTACCTGATCGTTATTATCCTGCACTGTCATGACAATTACTATTCTAAAATAAGTGGCGGATGCTTTTAAAGTTTATGCGGACAGAGCCCGCATAACGCATCCTTAAGGACTTTACCTTACAATGACTACAGGAACTCCGCTGATATCAAGAACATCAACTGACCTTCCTGCAGAGACAACTTCCTTCTCGATCTCAACACATTCAGGGTCAAGTTCAAGCATATCACCATTGACTTTTACAGTTATCTTTCCTTTTGCAATCTCATCAGCGATCTTCGTGGGATTCTCTTCAAGCAACGCATTGATTATGTCCTTTGCCTGTCCCCTGAATTTAGGACCTATGACACCCATATTGGGTTTGACATTCACAGGAACATGCTCGAAATCAGGCTCACCTGCAATAACCTCTACAGGAGAGTTCGTAGCCCCCAGCACATCAGTTATGTCTGCAAGACTTCCATATATCTCGATCTTTTCAAGAGGAGCATTGAGTGCCATACCATGCTCGGACTTGTATCTCCTCACATTGCTTGCAACATCCTTTATGAATTCACCTGACTTCTCAATGTCAGCATCTATCATGGACTCGCAAACTTTTGGCCATGACTGAACATGCACACTGCCATCATCGATACGGGAGAACATTTCCTCTGCAAAGAACGGAGCAAACGGAGCAAGCAACCTGGAAAGAGTATCAATTGCAACATATAATGTGTACTTTGCAGCTTTCTTCCCAGACTCGTCATCACCATACAGACGTGATTTGACAAGTTCGATGTAATTGTCTGCAAGGACGTCCCATGTGAAACCCCTGACAGCTTTGAATGCCTCATCAAACTGATAGGCATCCATTGAGCCGGTAACAGACCTTACAAGAGTGTTCAGGTTGCTGAAAAGCCATCTGTCAACGATCTTCAGTTCGGATACATCCATATCACAATGTTCGTAATCTTCAAGATGGGACATTGCAAACCGATAGATACTCCACATCTTTGTGAAGAACCTTGATGCAGAAACAACATCTTTCCAGCGGAACATCACATCAGACCCTGGTGAACCACCAATGGCCGCCCATTGTCTGAAAGAGTCTGCGCTGTAGTCCTTGATAACCTCTTCAGGAGCTATGACGTTACCAAGTGATTTGCTCATCTTGTGGCCATCCTCTCCAAGCACCATACCGTTGACCAGAATGGCATCCCATGGTTTCTTACCAGTTATGGCCATGGAGCGTAATATTGTATAGAATGCCCAGGTCCTGATAATATCATGGCCTTGTGGGCGAAGTTGTGCAGGTAACCTCATTTCGTGGTCAGTAAGCCATCCTGAAACATGAAGTGCTGTGATAGATGAGTCCATCCATGTGTCGAGAACATCCTCTTCAGCCTCAAATTCCGTGCTGCCACATTTACAGGCTTCAAGAGGTTGCTGCTGCGTAGGATCAATAGGCATCCATTCTTCCTTTGCAACCATTACCTCGTCACAGTGCTTGCAGTACCATACAGGTATCGGAGTTGCAAAGAGCCTCTGACGGGATATACACCAGTCCCACTCCATTGTGTTCGTCCAGTTGTCAAGCCTGACCTTCATGTACTCCGGCAGCCACTCGATATCATTTGATGCTTTTGAAACCTCATCCGTATCTATCTTAATGAACCATTGGCGTTCGGAAAGGATCTCAATAGGGGTGCTGCATCTCCAGCACATACCGACATTCTGTTCAAGTGGTTTCTGCTCAAAGAGATGACCTTCTTTTTCGAGGTCTTCAATAATGGCTTTCTTACATTCAGGAATGGACATTCCCTTGTACTTGCCGGCAATATCGGTCATAAGGCCGCTCTTGTCAATGGCCTTTCGCAGTGGAAGACTGTGTTCCATCCACCATCTTACATCCTGCTTGTCACCAAAGGTACAAATCATAACCACACCAGTACCAAATTCAGGATCTACATCCTTGTCACCAATGACCTTGACATCATGACCGAAAAGAGGTACCTTGACAGTTGAACCGAGGTGTTCCTTGTAGCGTTCATCTTCCGGATTGATAGCTACTGCAACACATGCCGCAAGCAATTCCGGTCTGGACGTAGCTATCTGGAGTCCATCAAAATGCAGGTAATTGAGCTTGGTCTCCCTGGAATCATACTCCACTTCTGCAAAAGCAATTGCTGTTTCACATCTTGGACACCAGTTTACAGGATGTTCGGACTGGTACAGACGGTTCATGTCATACATCTTCCTGAAAGACCTCTGGGTCTTGGAATAGTATTCAGGCTCCATTGTCACAAATTCATTGCTCCAGTCAGTAGAGAAACCAAGGTTCAGCATCGTGTTCCTCATTTTCTCGATGTTGCCAACAGTGAGTTCACGGCACATGTTCCTGAACTCTTCCCTTGGAACCTCGTTCTTTGTGATACCATGTATCTCTTCTACTTTCACTTCAGTCGGAAGACCGTGGCAGTCCCAACCCTGTGGGAACATCACATTATATCCACACATACGCTTGTATCTTGCAACGAAATCGATGTAACACCAGTTAAGGGAGTTACCAATATGGAAATTGCCCGTAGGATATGGTGGTGGTGTATCAATTATGAACTGGGGCCTGCTTTCATCTTTCCAGTCAAAATGATACATGGACATATTCCATGAATCACGCCATTTCGGCTCTATAATGTGTGGGTCATATTCTTTTGGAATGGTCATTGTGACTCTCCGATAAGTATAATCAATTAATGTCTAATTGAATGTAGTGATTGTGTTTTTTTATCCTAAGTGGTGTAAGATTATTTAAATTATCTGGTTAGAACCGAAGATACTGAAACGTGCAGACAGTATAATGAACATAAAAGAACAGAACCTTCACATATTTTCAAAAAGAGGCATGCCCCTGCACAATAGGAGATCTTGCAGAAAATCCCTACTGGACAAAATATCATTGGTGTACGATTGAAAGCAAACATTTCCCTGATGCTTGGGTGATGATGCTGTCTGGAACATATGCCCGGCTATTTGACCAGATTATGTGCAAAAGGACAAGCCACCTTTTGTGAGGAGAATGTAGTATATGAATATTGCTATTTCCTTTTCTGCGAAATGAAATCATTTTGCTACGGTACCTTCGTATTTTGAATAAAAATACCAGGAAACCGAAAACACTTTATATAAATCTATTCAATTGTTCAAAGGGAGAAGGCGGAGTAAATTATTATATAAGGTGATCCCATGACCAAAAAAATAGCTATTTTTGCTTTTAACGGGGAGGAAATGTGTTTCATTCATGCTTTAATGAATACACTTGATTTGAAAGAGAAAGGCTATGATGTCAAATTGATCATAGAAGGTTCTGCAACACGCCTTGTTAAAGAGGCAGAAGATGAGAAAAGACCCTTTACCAACCTTTATACAAAAGCAAAGGATGCAGGATTGATAGACTGCGTATGCAGGGCCTGTGCAGCCAAAATGGAAAGCCTTGAAAGCGCAAAGCAGCAGCATCTACCATTGTGCAATGAAATGTTTGGACATCCAGGCATGTCACGGTACATAGATGAAGGCTACGAAATTGTCGTATTCTAATTATCTGAGAATTTGCAATGGAGATAAGAAATGATAAGCAAAAAGATGACAGAAGCCCTTAACGGGCAGATCAATAAGGAAATGTACTCTGCATTTCTTTACATGGACATGTCAGCACACTGCACTTATGTAGGACTTAATGGTTTTGCCAACTGGTTCATGGTCCAGTATCAGGAAGAGATGAGCCATGCCATGAAGATATATGACTACGTGAACAGTCAGGGCGAAAAAGTAGTCCTGAATGCCATCGAGAAGCCACCGGGCAACTTTGGAACTCCATTAGAGATGTTTGAGGCAACATTGAAGCATGAACAGTTCATCACAGCGTCAATACATGGACTTGTAGACCTTGCAAATGAAGAAAAGGATTATGCAACCCAGATATTCCTCCAGTGGTTCATCACAGAACAGATAGAGGAAGAAGCAAATGACAATGAAATGATAGCAAAGCTCAAACTTGTGGGTAAGGACGGAAATGGCCTTTTCATGATCGACAAGGAACTTGAAGCAAGAGTATTCAATCCACCTGCTAAAGAATAATAAAGAACTACCATATTAAATAAATGGTGAAAACATGGAATTCGGAGAAATCTTAAAAGGAAAGGAAGTCGAAGGTAAAGAGAAGCACGTTCCTGATATAGAGATCATCAGAGGGCATGGACAGGCAAAAGCTGACTTTGTCCGAGTAGTCGTAGGAAAAGAAGTGCCACACCCAAACACAGTTGAACATCATATCGAATGGGTGGAACTCTACGGTGTTACTAAAGAAGGAAAAACAGTCAACTTTGGCAAAATGACCTTCGAGCCAGTACACACCGATCCTGTTGCAACTTTCCACGTGAATAACATCGATGATTTCAAGTCATTCTGTGCCCTTGAATATTGCAATATTCACGGAGTATGGCAGAACTGCATAGAAGTCTGAACATACCAACTATAAATACACACCGTGTGGCACCCGATTGCCACATCTTTTTTATACCTGTTCATCTCCATGATTACACAAAGGCATACTGCAAGCCAGTGAAAAGTAAAGAGGTGACTGTATGATCGTAAAGCTTGTATTTAAATTTACATTCCTCGCCATTGTAATGCTAATTATGGCTTATGTGTTAGTAGGTTACTTGATCCCACATATGCATACTTAAAAAAGAAAGGTCACCGGGAATTATCGTAACCTATCTCTTCATTGCTCAGGTAACATGCCGGGTCATCTGCCCATATATTGCCATAAACAGATTCAGCACGTACACGGAAGTTGCCGTTACATACATCAAACCACTTGCAACTGGCACATCTGTCAGCATTTTCCTTAATGAGAGGTTTGCGATCCTTAAGACCTGCCATGACCTCATCACTTGTATCAGTCCAGATCTCACTGAACTTACGGTCCCTTACATTTCCAAAAGAATGATGTCTCCAGAACTGATCAGGGTGGACAGAACCATCCCATGACACACAGCCAAAGCCAATTCCTGATGAATTACCCCTGTTCATGTTCAGGAGTTCTAAAACTTCAGCAGCCCTCTCCGGATCCTCTTTCAGAAGACGCAGGTAGATGTAAGGACCATCACAGTGATTATCAACTGTCAGTACCTCTACTTTTTTGCCTTTGCTGTGAAGCTCCCTTGTTCTATCGATCAACATATCCACAGTCTTACGGCTGTCTTCAAGTGACAGGTCCTCGTTTATCATTTCCGAACCACGGCCGGAATAAACAAGATGATAGAAACATATACGTGGAACATTCTCCTCTTCCATCAGATCAAAGATCGCTGGAATATCATGTACATTATGGCGATTGATAGTAAACCTCAAACCTACTTTTATGCCTGCTTTCTGGCAGTTACGAAGCCCCTTCAGCGCCCTGTCAAAAGAACCTTCAATTCCACGGAATGAATCGTTGGTTTCACGCATGCCATCAAGAGATATACCTACATAAGACAGACCGATATCCTTGAGAGTCATGGCCATTTCTTCCGTTATCATTGTACCATTGGTGGATATTACTGCCCTGATGCCTTTCGATGTTGCATAGCCTGCCAGTTCAGGAAGGTCTTTCCTCATCAGAGGTTCACCACCTGAGAATAATATAACAGGACATCCGAAATCAGCAAGGTCATCTATGAGTGCTTTACCCTCCTCGGTAGTAAGCTCGTTCTTGTAATCAATGTCTCTGGAATGTGCATAACAATGAACACAGCGAAGGTTGCAGCGCTGGGTAACATTCCAGACTACAACCGGTTTCTTATCCTTTGAGAACTGGAGCAAATGAGACGGAAGTTTTTTAGAGTCGCGCCCATAGCGAAGCGCATCAGAGGGCTCGACTGTTCTGCAATAAAGTTTTGAAATACCTATCATGATCAGGACTCCGAAATAGAAGAATAAAAGAAAATCGTTTGAATATGTGCGAACTCTATACCATCATTATATATTACACCTATGGTAGACGAAACAGAAAAACAGGAATGTTCAGGAAATGCTTAATTCAGCAATTCCTGGACTTTTTTAAGAATATCCTCGAAAGTGAATTTCCCCGGAGTAACTGAAACTTTCACCCCATAACTTTCAAGTGTTTGTGCCGTAGGTATGCCTATGGCCGCAACTATGGAATTGTTCATAATATCGATTACATCTTCCTTTGTGGTCTGGCTTACTGCATGCTCAAAGAAGTTGCGTACCATCATGGAACTTGTGAACGCAAATACATCCACCTCACCATCAAGCACCCTGCGCATGAACTCTTCCTGCACGTTACCTTCAGGTTTGGTAAGCGTATAAACATTGGTTTCATGCACCTCAGCACCACAGTCCTTAAGGCCCTCTATGAGCAGGGAAGAACCATAGAAACTTCTGGCTGTGTCAACAACTTTGCCTTTAATATCAGGACAGAGGAATTCCACAAGTCCTTCGGAACTGTAGACACCTGGCATTCCAATTACATTGATACCCAGATTTTCCAGTGATTTTCGGGTCGTCGGACCAATTGCTATGACCTTTGTAGCATTCAGTGCCTCAATGAACTTTTCCCTGTTATCTGAAGGAATCTTGCTAAGAGTGAAATCAATTCCATTGGCACTTGTAATGATCACATAGTCTGAAATGCCGGAAAGAACCCTTTCGACAAAACCATCGAAGTATTCATCCTTCATATCGGCAAGCTCTATCATAGGAACTGCCAGGGGTTCAAAACCCATGGAATCTGCAAGTTCGGTTGACTCTTTAAGATAGCGGTGCGGCCTCATTATTGCAAGTAACGGTCTTTTGACTTGTTCTGCCATAGGAAATACCTTCTATTCAAAACTGCCTGAGGTCTGTTCGCCAAGTATATCGTGAAGTGTGACAACGCTTCCTACTACTGTAATTGCAGGAGCTTTGACACCTCTTTCTTTTGCGATCTCAGCAATATTATCAAGGACACCTGTTGTCACACGCTGGTCAGGTCTAGTACCTCTTTCTATGAGGGCTACAGGGGTCTTTGGATCCTTTCCGTATTTCATGAGTTCCCCCATATTCCTGCCAAGCATTTTCACGCCCATGAATATGACGATCGTTCCATCAAATTTTGCAAGCGTTTCCCAGTCAAGTGCACTTTCCTCTTTTGTAGGGTCTTCATGCCCTGTAATGAAAGTGACCATTGAAGCATGGTCCCTGTGGGTCACAGGTATGCCTGCATATGCAGGAACAGCAACTGCTGATGTTATGCCCGGCACAACCTCAAACTCAATGCCTTCGGCAATAAGTTCCTGGGCCTCTTCCCCTCCGCGGCCGAACATGTATGGGTCACCGCCTTTCAGACGAACTACATCCTTGCCTTCCTTTGCTTTCTGGATGATAAGAGCATTTATCTCGTCCTGGGCGAGGGTGTGCTCCCCGGCATGTTTACCTGCATCTATCTTTTCAGCGTTTCCAGAGATAGAATCAATAATTGCCTTCCCAGGAAGCTGGTCATATACCACGACTTCAGCAGTATCAAGAAGCCTGCGTGCTTTGAGCGTCAATAGTTCCGGGTCACCCGGGCCTGAACCAACCAAATAGACTTTACCATATTTCTGGGCCATGTTAACGAAATCCTGTATNNATCCTACCCTTTAAAATCCTACTTCTTACTCAATATGTAGAACAGCATTTCCCTGTTCAATTTTCCTTCGCGTTCCAGTTTGTTCACTATATTTTCATCAGACATGCCTTCTGACTTAAGCTCTTTGATCTTATCGAGCAGTGCCGGAGCGATACTATAGTATTCGTTAATATCTTTCCTGTGACCCCACACATCACCTTCAACGAGCTTGATGTTCTGCATTGCCACGAACATCTCGATGGACTTTGAGACTGTACGTCTGTAAGAACTCGGAATCTGGATCACTTCCACTTTAGGGCATGTCTGGACAAGTGAAAATATATCCTTGTTCGATGGTCTGAAAGCAAGATGAATTACCTTTTCATTTGGATTCAATTGCGGTATTTCCTCTCGCGAACTTACAACTCTTATTTTCATGAGTTTCCCTCACCTCCAGTTCGTAGAGAACTTATTAAAATAATGTATGTACTCACCTATTAAATAATTACCGATTTACCGCATAAAAATATAAAAGGGTCAGTTATTCAAATCTTGCCCTTACAGAATCGGCATGTGCCTTCAGACCTTCTTTTTCGGCTATGGAAATGACAGAGTCTTTTAATGTTTCAAGTCCTTGCTTACTGATTCTCTGTATGCTTGAAGATTTCAGGAAATGACCAATGTTCAGGCCGGAGTATATCCTTGCATAGCCTGCTGTAGGTAATACATGGTTGGTACCGGATGCATAGTCACCTACAGGAACCGGAGAATAATTACCTACGAATATAGAACCTGCATGTTCTATTCCCTCAAGAACAGCATCGGGATCTACAACCATTATCTCAAGGTGCTCCGGAGCGAACTCATTGGAAAACGCAATACATTCATCTATAGAATCAGCCACCAGCACTGCGGCATTTTCAAGAGAAGTAGCCACAATCTCTGTTCTGAGGGTTTTCTCTGCCTGCATGACAACCTCATCCCGCACTTCTTCTGCAAGCTTTTCAGATGTCGTAACAATAACAGAGACTGAATTCGGATCGTGTTCCGCCTGGGCGATCATATCCGATGCAGCCATTCTGGCATTACAGGAATCATCTGCTATGATAAGCACTTCACTGGGACCGGCCGGGAAATCGATCTCTGCCATGTCCCGAACCTGCATTTTTGCAGCGGTCACAAAGACGTTGCCAGGACCTACGATCTTGTCAACCTTCAGCACACTTTCAGTACCGTATGCCATACCACCAACTGCCTGCACACCACCTATTTTATAAACATGGTCTGCACCAGCCACTTTTGCTGCCGCAAGTGTAAGAGGATTAACTGTTCCATCCTTACCCGGAGGTGTACACATAACAACGTTCTTAACACCTGCAACCTTTGCGGGAACTATTGTCATAAGGGCGGTTGAAGGATATGAGGCTCTTCCACCGGGAACATATGCACCCACACTTTCAAGAGCTGTGACCTTCTGCCCAAGCTCAATGCCCGGAGATATCTCGATGAACCACATCTTTTCCGGCATCTGCGCTTCATGGAACTTCCTGATATTACCGGCAGCAAACTCAAGGTGTGCCACAAGAGCAGGGTCTACACTTTTTGCAGCCTCGTCGATCTCTTCTTTTGAGACTTCGATCGCCTCAATATCAGCACCATCGAATTTCTTAGTGTATTCCCGCAGAGCTGCATCACCATTCTGTTTTACATCTTTGAGAATAGATGCAACAGTATCCCCAACGTCTGCAAGTTCTCCACCACGACCAATTATTTTGCTTCTTTCTTCATCGGTAAGTTCGGATAGTTTCTTGTAAAGCATGATATTTCCCCGGAACGGATACTGTAAAATTGATAATTATCAGTGATATAAGTAAAGGATTATGATTATTCCCTGATGCTTATACCTGTTCATCATATATAATGGTTAAAACTAACGTCTCAAACTGGATTTCATCTGAGTTGGCATCTTATCTTTCAAAATCACTGAAAGTCATCTGCTCATTTTCCATCAATGAACCCATTGTCTTTGAGCCTACCTTTCCGGAATCATCCGAACTGAGCTTTAAATGGATGCCAATTTCACTGAACAGTTTTGCTGCAGTCTTCTGGCCAATAAGAGCTGAAACCGCATCCAGGTTTGATTTTCGTATGTCTGTCAAGGTCTTAAGTCCATTATCATAGAGTTTGCGGGCACGCACACGACCTATTCCCCTTATACTGACAAGCTCAATGAGTTCTGGAGAAGCACCGTAGTGTATCCTCTTTTCCAGCACTACAGCCTTGCTGGCAGCATCATTGGACAATTCAGGAGAAATGAGACCAGCAAGCCTGGAAGTGGAATGCATCAGCCACACAGCAATATCTGAAAACGCATGCACATCACCTTCACCGACATTGAATTTCCAGGTGATCTGTTCAAGTGACTTCTCATTTATCCAGTCAAGTATAAGGAGAGCGGTTTTTACCTCACCCAAAAACCATTCATAATCAATTTCCCTGGAGCGGGGCGGAATCTCTGCAAATTCATCACTATGAGACATAACAAAATCATTGATTATCTCATAGTCATTGGACCTCATGTAAAGCTGCCTCATATCCGGCGTCTTGCAAATGAGATGTAACAGAGTGAGATCTGTAATATTCTCAGCCTTCTTTAACCCGTCAACTATGTAAGCACCTGAAAGAGGGTCAATGTAAAGAGTAGATACAAGCCTTCCAAGGACCGTGGGCAATAGAGTCGCTTCACCTTCAAGCATCTTATTGTCCCTCAGGAAGTCAAGACATTCGTCCACCACTTCCACAATACCCCACGTATCATTCTGATGAGCAAAGAAAGTAGACTCGATGAACTCCATCAGACCATCCCGCGTAGTTGCAAAACCATTCACGATGGTTGAAAGGATATGAGTCCTCAGGGCATTCTCTGTTCCAAGCTTGGACCAGATATCCTCGGCACCTGCATCGATGTAGTTGTCAAAGAGTCCTGCCATTTCATCATATGATTTGGCGATAAGGACCGATTCGCCGTAAGGATCGAGATGCGGCCTGCCTGCCCTGCCTGCCATCTGTTTATAGTCCAGCACAGGTATTGGCTGCATGCCATAGTTAGGATCATAGCGCCTGTAACTTTTGACAATTACCCTTCTTGCCGGGAGATTCAGACCTGCCGCAAGGGTTGGAGTGCTGCATATCATCTTGATCTTGTTGTCCCTGAAACCATCCTCTACAAGTCTTCTGTGTGCCGAGTTAAGACCAGCATGATGAAATGCCGTGCCATTCCTCACACATTGTGCCAGAATGTTGGTTGCCTCAGTTTCACCACTTTCAATTATCTGCTCGACGATCTCATCAAGCGAGTTACTGGTGGGTTTGTCAAGCAACTCAGAAACTTTGTTTCCTGCCCTTTTCGCAAAGGCAACGCAGTTCTTACGGCTGCTTTCGAAGACAAGACACTGACCACCATCTTTCAAAGTATCCAGAAGGATATTGACCGCATCATCCTGGGTTGGAGCATCAATGCGTTTTTGTGAACTCCTGAAATTGATGTTTCCACCATAGTAAACACCTTCATGCAGGTCTGTCGGGCGCCATTCGCTGAGCACAAGTTTGGCCTTTAGCCAGTCTGCAACCTCATAAGCATTCCCCACTGTTGCCGAAAGAGCTATTATCTGGCACCCGGGATTGAGCTTCATGAGTTTGGTTAGTGTAACTTCCAGTGTCGGACCCCTGTTAGCTGAATCAAGCAGGTGGACCTCATCAACAACAATAGTAGTAATCTCCTGCATCCATGAAGTCTCGTTACGCAGGAGTGAATCGGTCTTTTCGGATGTTGCGACAATAATATCATTGGAACCAAGCCACTCATCCCTTGATTCAAAATCACCTGTGGATATGCCAACCTTCAGGCCTCCGGTTTTTATATTGAGTGATGAAAATGATTTGAATCTATCAAATTTTTCACTTGCTAAGGCTCTGAGTGGTACAATATAGAGAGCCTTGCCGCCATTTGCGATGGCCTTTAACATGGCAAGCTCAGCTAGCAGCGTCTTTCCGGAAGCTGTTGGAATTGCAGCAAGCAGGTTATTGCCTTCCAGCAATCCTTTTTCAATGGTCTGTGCCTGAGGCGGATAGAGTTCTTTTATGCCTGAATCAAGGTAGAAACGGATAACTTCATCTGGTAGGTCCAGAGATTCGATTTTCATGATAACTGGAATTTAAGAGAGAGTTATATCTAATTAAAATTGCCCTATCTTCAAAATCAGAAATCGGCTATAATTCCATCAATTCCAAAAAAAAAAGATATGAGAAAGCATTATATACTGCTTTCAACGGACTTCCTTCGTTCCTGCCACAAAATCATAAAGTAAAGCTGCAACAAGAGCACCAACTATAGGCCCTACAATATAGATAGGGAACTGCCACCAGAAATTCGTACCTCCCATCACGAATTCCGCCAGATACGGTCCGAAAGTACGGGCCGGATTAAGCGATGAGCCTGTTATGTTTCCCACGACAATGATATCTGCAGCCACCACCAAACCGATAGCTAATCCCGCAAAACCTGCTGGTGCTCTTTTATCCACTGCTGAACCCATAATTGTCAGCATGAGGAAAAATGTTGCAACAGCTTCACAAAGTATAGCCTGACCATAACTCACACCTTCAAACATCGCCGTTGATCCAAGACCAGTAGCAACAGCACGCGAACCCAGTATTGCAACAATTGTGAAAGATGCAAGACTTGCACCTATCAACTGGGCAACGATATACCCAAGCATGTCCTTTGCAGGGAACCTTCCGGTTGCCCATAATGCGATACTGACTGCCGGATTGATATGCGTTCCTGATATGTGACCGAAAGCGTATATCATGGCAATTATCGCTATGGCAAAAGAAATACCTATAGCAAACCATGCTGCGATATCAATTCCCACATTGAAAGTGTTGCCCGGTATGGAACTTGTGCCCTGGACCAGCAGGACTGTTGTTACCACAGACCCTGTTCCCAGAAACACCAGCACATACGTCCCGATCAGTTCGGCGATGGATCTTTTAAATAGACCCGGTTCTGACATAAAATCACCTGCCTGAAAACAAAATGTGCCTCATTGAGGCACACCTGTGATCAAACTGCCTCCGTCCAGTTACAATACTTGCACTTGTAATCGAAGTAGTTGGCTGCACAGAACTTACAGGTACGTGCCGGTGAATGTGGTTCAGTCTTATGAAGGGCTATAATGTTGGTCAGCATTGTAGCCGTGACCGGTTCACTTGTCAGCAGGCATGGGAAATCAGCAAGCCGCATAAGTGCTGAGAACCTGACAGTGATGGCACAGGCAGGATATGTGTAACGCTGCGGGTTATTGAGGACTTCATTCTTCTCGATCGGACTAAGGTCAACAGGTATGCCCTGGACCATGCCACCCATACCCCTTGGCTTGTGGTCAATGATACGTTCACCCTTTTCGATGAGGTCGATGAAGTCAACGTTGTGAAGTTCAGCTGCGGCACCTCTTGTTGGGTTGTTGAGCACAAGGTTATGGAATCTTTTGACCAGCAGGTCAAGGACCATCATAGTTGTGAATCCATCCATCCAGAGTATTTTTGTAGTTGCTGCTGCTGCCGCATCTGTTGCAATGGTCAGCGGTGAATATTCATCCTTGAACTTGCCCATGGCATTCTTCATGGTCCCGTCCATGACGTCTGTTACGGCATTGATAACTGCCATTAC
>DAZF01000026.1 GCA_002507205.1 Methanolobus sp. UBA32
GTGTACTTCTACACAATGAACGGTCAACTGAAGACCCTGATAGACCGTACCTGTGCCCGATACACAGACATCAATGACAAGGATTTCTATTTCATTGTAGCAGCTGCCGTAGATAGTGAACAGGCCATGGAGAGAACACTTGAAGGATTCAGGGGATTTACTTCTTGTCTTGCCGGACCAAAAGAAAAAGGTATTATCTATGGAACAGGTGCCTGGGCCATCGGAGATATTAAAGGAAGCAAAGCAATGGATCAGTCTTATGAAATGGGAAAGGCGGTTTGATTTAGGAGAATAATAATGAGTGAAGCAGGATTGTCCAAACCGAAATTTGAAGAATCTTCTGAAGATGGCAGGCTGGAAAGTTATTTTTTGCTTCTCCTACGATTGATTAATCACACACGAGAAATTTTTATAGGATGCGTAATTTGTTTTGAAAAATATTAAAATAATGAGAATACCTGGTATATGAAAAAATACCGGAGGTGCTTAAGATGATAAAGATCAATCCAATCGCTATAATTGGACTACTGTTGATCCTGACAATATTTATTACAGGCTGCATGGAAAAAGATACTGTCATTCATCCTGTACCTGAAGGTACAACAATTACGTCAAACCCGACCAGTAATGAAGTCTTAAATGAAGGAGGAAATGCGATGGGAAACTATACCTATATAGAAACCAGTGATACCATCTGTGATGTTGTGGATCATCCGGCATTTCAAGGGTTTGGACAATTTGTACTTCCGCTTGACCGCGGAACATATAATGAGGACATGCAGCTGAACCGGGTTGGCTCACTTTTGCCGTATCACAGGCATGTGGATCCGGATGCAGTAGTAGACACAATAAATTACATGATCGATGAAGTGAACGATGGTCAAACCATATTTTATGATTTCTACACCGAGCAGCAAAAGAAGGAAGATCCATCTAAAAAGTCTACCGGACTTTTCTATTTTAAGGGAGAGGCAGGTGCTCCATTTGCTGTTATATGTCCGGGAGGAGGCTATTCTTATGTCGGCTCTGTACATGAAGGATTTCCTCATGCCATAGAGTTGAGTAATAAAGGATACAATGCTTTTGTCCTGCAATACCGTGTGGGAGGAGAGCGTATTGCCTGTGAAGATCTGGCAGCAGCAACATCCTATATTTTTGAGAATGCAGATATGTTCGAAGTCAGTACGGAAGCTTACTCTCTATGGGGTAGTTCAGCAGGTGCCAGGATGGCAGCCCGGCTCGGATCAAATGGAGCTTTTGCCTATGGCGGAGATGATATTCCAAAACCATACACTGTTGTAATGGCTTATACCGGTCATTCGCATTTTTCTTTCAATGACCCGCCAATCTTTGTTACATCGAGCGAGGACGATCCCATTGCCAGTGTATCCGCTGTTGAAAGACGTGTAGAGTCCATGAGAAATGCCGGAATAGATGTCGAGTATCGTAAATATAAGAATGCCGGGCATGGCTTTGGGCTTGGTACAGGTACTGATGCCCAGGGTTGGATAGAATACGCAATCCGCTTTTGGGAAAGGCACATGTCTGAATAATGCAAAAATAACGGTAAAAAGTTCATGGGATAATTGGTTATGTGAACTTTCTATCGGACTTACTCACAATTTTTGGAATTGTGCCTAATAACTGAAGGAATAGAGTACATCTACCCGAAATAATGACTGGTTCAGTAAAGGTATTAATTTACCATTGTAATATGAGTGATTGGTCAATCAAAGCNNATGTTATACAGAAAAATGCCAAAGAACGGGGACGAGCTTTCAATACTAGGATTCGGGTGCATGCGTCTTGCCTCAAAAGAAGACGGCAGCATAGATGAAGAAAGAGCCACCAGACAGGTGCGCGATGCAATTGACCAGGGTGTTAACTATGTTGACACAGCCTGGCCATACCACATGGGAGCAAGCGAGCCATTCCTGGGTCATGCTCTTGCAGATGGGTATCGTGAAAAAGTGAAGATCGCTACAAAACTTCCTTCGTGGCTTATAGAGAAACGTGAGGATATGGATAAGTTCCTGAATTCTCAGCTTGAGAAGCTGAACACTGATCATATCGACTATTATCTCATACACGCCCTGGTTGGTGACCTATGGGGCAGTGTTGAAAAATTGGGTGTAGCAGATTTTCTTGACAAGGCCAAAGATGACGGTCGTATAATTAATGCTGGTTTTTCCTTCCACGGAGCGTCAGAGGATTTCAACCGGATAGTGGATGCTTATGACTGGGACTTCTGCCAGATCCAGTATAACTTCCTGGATGAAAAGAACCAGGCAGGTAAAGCCGGATTGGAATATGCCGCTTCAAAAGGTCTTGGAGTTGTTATCATGGAGCCTCTGCGTGGAGGAAATCTTACAAAGAACGTGCCTCAGGCCGTTAAAGACATCTGGGACGAAGCTCCAACTAAGAGAACACCTGTAGAATGGGCTCTTCGCTGGGTATGGAACCACCCGGAGGTTACGGTTGTTCTTTCCGGTATGAACGAGGAGGCTCATGTTGAAGAGAATCTTAGAATAGCAGGTGAAGCACACTCCAATTCTCTGACTGAAGTGGAACTACAGCTCGTAAAGAGAGTGGAAAGCAAGTATCGTGAGTTACTGAAAGTAGGATGTACCAGTTGTCAGTATTGTATGCCCTGCCCGGCAGGTGTGAATATTCCACTCTGCTTTGAGCATTATAACAACCTGGCACTGGTGGACAATCCTGAAGGGGAACGGTTCATGTATGCTGCACGTTTGGGTGGTGCTGTGGGTCTCGGGGAACCTGAGTTTGCTTCCCTGTGCGTACAGTGTGGAGAATGCCTTGAGAAATGTCCACAGCACATTGACATACCAACGGTTCTTGAAGCTGTTGTGGCAGAAATGGAAGGATCTGACATAGAGCAGAGAGCAGCCATGGCAAGGGAAATGTTCAAGCAGGTATGATCCTGATGAATAAATAAGCAAAATATTATTAGTTGGCAGAGGCGTCTGCAAGAAAGCCGTTCTTCTGTCAGTCTCAATGAAATTCAATTAACTGGCAGACACACTGGATACTCGATCAACTAATTTACTGAAAAGAATTCCATTAGAAATAATATGAGATGATCACATGAAAGTTATAGCAATAAACGGAAGCCCAAGAAAGAACTGGAACACTGCAAATCTTCTTGAACATGCGCTTAAAGGGGCAGAGTCCAAGGGTGCGGAAACAGAACTCATCCACCTTTATGATCTGGATTATAAAGGATGCATAAGTTGCTTTGCCTGCAAGAGAATAGGCGCTCAAAATGGTATTTGTACCATGAAGGATGACCTGAAAAATGTCCTTGAGAAAATAGAAGAAGCTGATGTTCTTATTTTTGGTTCCCCTATTTATTTTGGTGATGTGACCGGAGAGATGAGGTCTTTCCTGGAAAGATTGTTTTTCCAGTACCTTGTATATGATGAAGAATACTCTGCACGGTGTCAGAAAAAGATAGCTACTGCTTTTATGTACACCATGAATGCTGACGAGCAGCAGATGAAAATGCAGGGTTATGATTCTTCTATCTTCAGCAAAATGGAAATGCAGCTACAGAGATTTTTCGGATATACGGAATCATTGTGCGCATTCGACACGTATCAGTTTGATGATTACTCCAAATACGTTTCAACCGCTTTCAATGCTGAAGAAAAAGCCAGGAGACGAGAAGAGGAATTCCCGAAGGATTGTGCTAAAGCCTTTGAGATGGGAGTAAGATTCTCTGAAAAAGCATCAGAGAATTAAAAACCATAGGCAAGAAAAAATCTGGATCTCAGAATCTTCAGGTTCAGTTAATTATATCAGTCATCCAATGCAGAAGTGAAATAAATGGATCTTAAAACTATATTAAATCAGCTGAAAAATAACGAGATGGATCTCGAAACTGCAGAATCCGATATCCGATCCATGGGCTATGTTCCGGTCACAGACATTGCCAAGATCGATATTTTCCGCAAGCATCGCACAGGCATAATGGAAGCCATCCTTGCAGAAGGTAAAGAGCCGGCTGATGTAGTGGAAATAGCAAAAGCACAGGTCGCAGCAAGTGGAAGGGTGCTCATCACAAGACTGAACGATGCTCATAGGGGAATGATCCAGGCAAGGTTCACTTCTGAAGAACTTGAGTGGGACCTTCATTCAAAAGGTGTTGTGGTCCATGACGGAACTCCTGCACCAAGGACCGGAGGAGTTGTAGCAATAATCACAGCCGGCACTGCTGATATTGATGCGGCTGAAGAGGCAAGGATGGTAGCTCATGAAATGGGCTGTGAGACAGTAGCCATCTATGATGTAGGTGTTGCAGGCTTCCACAGGCTTGTATCCGAAATGCAGGTTCTCAAGGATAAGAAACCGGATTCCATTGTCGTGGCAGCAGGGAGGGAAGGTACCCTTCCGACCGTTGTTTCAGGTCTTATGGATGTTCCTGTTATAGGACTTCCCGTATCCACAGGATATGGTGCCGGTGCTAAAGGTGAAGCTGCCCTGCTCTCGATGTTACAGTCATGCTCAGTTCTTTCTGTGGTAAACATCGATGCTGGTTTTGTAGCTGGAGCTTTTGCTGCAAGAATCGCAAACAGGGTTGCTGAGGCAAGGAACACTAAGCCTCAGGAATAACCACTTGTTTAATGTTTACAGTTTGAAATATATAACTTGGAAATGATTACATGAAGTCTCTTATATTCGATCCATTCTCAGGTGCAGCCGGAGATATGATACTTGGAAGTCTCATCGACCTTGGAGCTGATGCTGCAAAGATATGTGAGATCATCGAATCTGCAGTTGATGTGAAAGTGTCTGTTGACAGGGTCAATAAGAAAGGCATATCCGCTACAGATGTTAAGATACATGTACCACATGAGGAGCACTCACGACATTATCATGAACTTGTGGACATAATCAAATCAGCAGGACTTCATCAGCAAGTGGAAAAAAGTGCACTTGATGTGTTTGCCATTATGGCTGAAGCTGAGTCAAAGGTGCATGGTGAATCTCTTGACACAATTCATTTCCACGAAGTTGGACAGAACGATGCCCTTGCTGATGTTATCGGTTCCTGTGCAGCTATTCATGAGATAGGTGCAGATTCCGTATTCTGCACTCCGGTGAATGTGGGTGGTGGCAGGGTAAAAGCCGCACACGGCACCATGGCTGTACCGGCACCTGCAACTCTTGAGATCCTAAGGTCAGGCAATCTTCTTTCATACGGTTCCGGTAACAGGGAATTACTAACTCCCACAGGTGCTGCTTTATTGTCCAATTTTGCAAAACCAATTGATAATCTCCCAAAAGGCAGGGTCCTTTCCGTTGGTTACGGGGCGGGAGATGCTGATACAGAAGACCCGAATGTACTGCGTACCATGCTCATGGAAGTCGCTGACGTGCTGACAAAGGACCAGATAGAGGTGCTGGAAACCAATGTGGATGATGTCACCGGCGAAGTACTGGGAAACCTGTTTGACAAGTTACTTGCCGCAGGAGCAAGGGATGTTGCCATTACCCCTACGATCATGAAGAAGGGCAGGTCCGGTCATATTATCAAGGTCATAACAAAGTCACAGAACAGTGAACGGGTTGCCAGGGAAATCATGAAAGAGACCGGCACCCTGGGGATACGTGTGATTCCTACTGTCCACCGCTTTGTTGCTGACCGCAGGATGGATGAAGTAACTATCCAGCTTAAAGGTGAGGAATTTACAAGTGCCGTGAAGATTGCACAGGATAAGACCGGTGAGATTCTTCATATTTCTGCTGAGTATGAGGACTGCCGCAAGGTTGCTGATAAGGTTGGTCTGCCACTGAAGGAAGTTATCAGGCGGGTCGAGGAAGAGGCGTGGGGGAAGTTCGAGTAGTTTTTCTTTCATATTTTATTTTCATCCTCTTTTTTGTTTTCATTTTTAAATTCCAATCTACCACAAACCATCTAAACCATCCCGGCAATTAGAAAGCAAATGATAGACGACGTTGTGAAGTTATTCAACAAAATGGATAGCAAAGACCTGCGCATCCTCACAGGTATTGAGCTTAGCATGAAGCACTTTGAATGGGTACCGGTGGAGGAGTTACTGAAGTTCACCCGCCTGCCGTATTCTTCCCTTGAGTATAAGCTCAAGTTACTGATAAGGAACAACATGGTCATCGGGACCAACCAGCCATATGAAGGTTATCAGATATACTTCGATGCCTACGATGCCCTTGCTCTGAATGCATTTGTAAAAAAAGGAGTCATCAGTGCAATTGGTGATGAGATTGGTGTTGGAAAGGAATCCGTGGTCCATGAGGCTGTGAGACAACCGGAACTTGGTCTGGGAGAGCCTCAGGGTGTCATTCTGAAATTCCACAGGGAAGGCAGGACCAGTTTTAAGAGTATCAAAAGGTCACGCTCTCATCTTGAAGGAAAGGATCATTTTTCATGGATATATGCCGCAAGACTTGCTGCACAAAGAGAAGCAGAAGTAATTAGGAAACTGTATCCTGATGTGTCGGTTCCAAAGTTAATTGACAGTAATCGTCATGCTCTTGTCATGGATGTTGCAAAAGGGACTCTTCTCTACAAGAACAAAGCTTGCAGAGCCACAGTGGTTCCTTGATGAGATACTCAGGCAGGTAGCTATAGTCTATGAAAAAGGTTACATTCATTCAGATCTCAGCGAGTATAACATCTTTGTAAATGAAGGTGTAGTTCAGTTCATCGACTGGCCGCAGTGCGTGGAAATAAGCCATCCTCATGCGGATGAGCTGCTTGAAAGGGACGTTTCCAATGTACTCACACACTTCAAGCGCAAATACAATATCAAAATGGATCTGGATGCTGTCATATCCAAAATAAAAAGTGGTGTGGAGTCATAGATATATCTCATTAATGACATAAAATAAACTGTATGCAAAACGGTGTCATATACGGCATTGACATAGCAAAGGGTTCTTCCAGGGCACAGGAAGTTCCCCGATATGCCGTTGCTGTTCTCAAGGATGGCGAGATAAACCATTATACTATGGTCCGGTTACACAGGATACTCCGGATGCTGAACACTGACCGTCCTGATTATATTGCAGTTGATAACATTTTTGAGCTTGCCGCAAATAAAAGGGATCTGATACACTTTCTTGAAAAACTCCCTGAGAATACAAAGCTGGTGCAGGTCACCGGGGGTATCCGCCAGAAACCATTGCTTCGGCTGGCTCAGGAACACGGCCTTTCATTAAACCAGTTCGATCCGAATCAGGAAGCAGAAGCATGTGCAATTCTTGCAAGTATTGGTGTAGGTGTTGAAGTCTCTCTTTTTGAAGACATCACCCGTATTAAAGTAAGTCGTGCCCGTTCCCTTGGCAGAGGTGGATGGAGCCAGAATCGTTATCACAGGAAGGTCCACGGTGCTGTAAGGGAAAAGAGCAGGGAGGTCGAGAACACCCTGCGCAAATTCTCCCGGGAAACAGGTTTTGCTTTCTCCGAACACATCACTGAAGGTTTTGGTGGTTATGTCAGGGCAGAATATACTGTTAGTGCAAGACGTGAACGCGTGCCGGTCAAACCATCTGCAAATGCTGATGTTCAGGTCACTGTCAAAAGTGTTGAAAGAGATAAGATCCAATACCTGCCGATCAAGAAAGCAGGACGTAAATATACTATCGTTGGAATCGACCCCGGTACAACAGTGGGAATTGCCATTCTCTCTCTTGACGGGGAAATGCTTCTTTCTGACAGTACACGTGGTATATCGCACGATGAGGTTGTCAGGTTGATATCCGACTACGGTAAACCTGCACTTGTAGCCACAGATGTCTATCCTGTTCCATCTGCCGTTGAAAAGATACGCCGTAGTTTCAATGCGGTTGCCTGGTCTCCGGGGGGCGAGATAAGATCTGAAGATAAGATCGCAATCGCCCGGCAATTCGGATATTCCAATGACCATGAACGTGATTCACTTACCGCGGCATTATCTGCATACAAGGCTTACAAAAATGTATTTTCAAGGGTTGAGAAAAGGGCTCCTAAATATCTTGATGTTGATAATATAAAGTTCCATGTGATCAACGGTGATTCCATAGAAGAGGCTATCGAAAAAGTTGCAGCCGAGTCAAAGATACAGGTAAGAATAAAACCGGAACCAGAACCACAAAAAGAAGAGCCTTCAGATGTGGATGAACAAATAAAAAAGCTGCGCGATGAGCTCAGTCAAAGAAATTCCCAGATAAAACAGCTCAAAGAATATGTTGCCGAACTGAAATATGAAGGCGGACAAAAGGAGAGGCTCATCGAACAACTGGAAATGCGCGTCAAGAAGGTAAAAAACTCCACTTACCGTCAGGTTAGGCGTGAAAAAGAGATGCAGATAAGGGATAACGAAATTGAACGCCTCAATAAGGAGCTTAGTAAAACGAAAAAATACTTGCGTAACCAGCGTAAACAGAACAAACGCCTTAAACAGATACGCAAAAAAGAAGTGAGGGGTGAAGGTCTTCCGGTAAAGGTTATCTCATCATTTACAAGAGAAGCGATACAGCACACAAAGGAGCTGTACGGTATCAAGGAGAATGATGTGATCTATCTGAAAGATCCAAGCGGCGGAGGTCCTGTAACTGCATCATTGCTGGTCGAATCCAAAGTAAGGGCAGTTATCACAAGTGAGGATATGCCACATGGGGCACTGGAATCATTTTATGATGGGGAGGTCCCCGTATTGAAGGATATAGGGATTCATCTCATAGATGACCTTGCTTCTGTGAATCCTGAAATACTTGAGAGCGCGATAGCAGAATGGCAAAAAGGAGCCGATGAGCGGCGTAAGGAAAAAGAACATAAGCAGGTCCAGTCCATTCTTGAAGAATACAGGAGTGAACGCAGGAGAGGACTTGCTTAGATTGTATGGTTCCGGGAATGCGAATAAGAGGTACTAGTTCATGAAAAGGTCTTCACTACTACTTGCAGGTGGTTTAGGAACCCGTCTTAATGGCAGGGAAAAAGCATTGATGGTGTGTCAGGACAGCACTTTGCTGGAACATACTCTGGCAGTACTTGAAGATGTATCTGATGAGGTTATCATTTCACTTAGGGATAATGAGCAGGTGCAGCAATTCTCCGAATATCTGGGGAGCAGGAAAGTTGTAACCGATCAAATTCGAAATGCAGGCCCCCTTGCAGGAATGCTTTCAGGTTTTGAGGAAGCTTGCGGGGACTATGTTTTTACAGTAGCATGTGACATGCCATTTCTCAATGGGCGGTTAATCGATATGATGTTCGACACGGTGGGCGAACATGATGCCCTGATACCCATTAGTGAGTATGGTAAAAAGGAACCTCTGCATTCTGTGTATCGCAGGGATAAGATGCTTGCAGCAATTGAAACTGCCATGGATGGAGGGCACAGGAGCATACTTGCCCCGGTATCCTCTCTGGAAAATGTTCTGTATCTGGATGCCGATTCAATGAAGAAAATAGACAAAGACCTTAAAAGTTTTGTCAACATAAATACTCCATCAGATATGGTAAAGCTGGATAACCGGAAGCCGGAAGATGTCTGATCGTTCTGCCAGCAGGGATGTGTCAAAATGATTGATCATGGTATTGTTATAGAAAAAGCGATCTGGAAAATTGCGGAAGATTATGATATTGATGTTGAGGTCGTGGAGAATGCGATAACCTTTTCAGAA
This sequence comes from Methanolobus sp. UBA32, assembly GCA_002507205.1. Taxonomy (GTDB): domain Archaea; phylum Halobacteriota; class Methanosarcinia; order Methanosarcinales; family Methanosarcinaceae; genus Methanolobus. Next base: position 9,667 of record DAZF01000026.1, read on the forward strand.
GAACCACTGGACCTTGATACATTGGTCACAGAAGGTATATTCTGCTTCAGAGGACCAAATGATAATGTTAAATATGACAATGCATCCATCTGTCTTTCCAATAAAATTCTTGCAAATACCGGTGTGGCAAAAGTTCTCATTTCTATGATGTGCGAGAGGATCCGGCAGTGGGACCATGAAGATATAAATGTCCTGTTGTCATTGCTAAAGAAAGTGATCGCAATAATGGAGCTGAATCCTGATGAATATCCGGGTCTTCAGGCATGTAGCATTAACCCTGCCGAATTGCCGTCTGAGAAGATCCCGGAGGACATTGATGGCAATTATTATGTCTGGGCAATGGACAAAAAGGGCATGTGTCTGGTGGGTATCGATGCCAACCGGCTTATGCATATAGATGATATACGGAAAAATATCACGGCTAAATGTTAGTGGGTTGATCGCTCATTGACTCATAAAATTCATTTTTAACTAATTTTTTCTTTTATTGTTGGCATTTCTATTTATNNTATTTTTCGCTTATACTGGAGTATGAGCATCTGGATCCTGAGCTTTGGAGCAACGAGGCTATGGCACTCGTATGGAATAATAAGGGTATAGCTCTTTCTTTTCTGGGTAAGGATGAAGAAGCAGTGGAATGCTTCAGGCAGTCTGTTTTTCTTAACAAAAATGATGTTGATGTTCTATGCAATATGGGTGTGGTTCTTTTCAATATCGGCAGATATGAAGAAGCCATCAAATGTTATAACCGGATACTTGTCCTTGACCCAAAAAATGAAAATGCATGGGTAAATAAAGGCGATATCATGGAAATGATGGGTAATCATAACGAAGCCATCGAATGCTATAGCAGAGTTCACAAGGAAATTGAACTGGATAATAAATTTGCTGTTGTATGGCACAAAAAAGGACTCGCTTACTTTGGCCTTGGCCAATATGAGGATGCAGCAGAGTGTTTTACCAGAGTCCTTAAAATAGACCCCGAACACAGTGACGCAATAGAAAATCTTAAGACTGCAATGGGTAATACAAAAAAAATGAACGATGATATGAAATATCAAAGTTCTTCCTGTCTGTGAATTAAAATTTGTCTTAAATTTGACCTTATAATGTAAAGCGTTCACCTAATTCCGGTGCAAATGCCTCAACGCCTATTTCTTCTTTTACCCAGTCTGCAAAGCCTTCGCAGTTATCTCCATGCATTGTGAAGACATGCTCAGTTCCCCTGTCACAGAAATCCCTTACCATTTCTTTAAGTTCCCTGTCCCCGGAATGGGCGGAAAAATCATACTGCTCTATTTTTGGTTTGAGATGCTGGATAATTCCATCATTGTCTATATTGCCGGTATCCATTACCATTCTACCATTGGTGCCCTCTACCTGGTATCCTGTAAGTATTATCTTGGATTTCGGGTCCTTGTACAGTTTGTTGATGTAATAGAGCACAGGTCCGCCATTGAGCATTCCTGCTGTAGTTACAATTACGGAAGATTCAAGTTTAATCTTATTTCTTTTGTGTCCACTTACCAGGGTTGCATTATCAAATGCCTTTTTAAGGTGCGTGGGATTATGCAGGTATTCAGGGTGTCTTAACATGATCTTGTATGCCTCTACGCCCATTCCGTCAACATAGGCCCTGATATCATAAGCATCCAGAAGCATTAGTATTTCCTGAGTTCTTCCTATGGCAAAGGCAGGAATTATGACACTGCCTCCTATGTTAAGCGTATCCTGAACGGAATCGATGAATTCTTTTTCAACTTCCCTGCGGGGCGGGTGTTCATCCCCGAAATACGTACTTTCGGTTATCAGTATGTCTGAATCCGGGAAATCAATTGCTCCGACAACCAGTCGTGTATCTTCAGTATTGATGTCTCCTGTATAGAACAGGCTTTTATTCTCTTTATCCCGGACATGAATTGCTGCGGCACCGGGTATGTGTCCTGCACTAAGGAATTCAACATCGTATCCATGGACGTGTAATTTAACTCCAGTGTCCACCTGTTTTGTCTGATGAGCAAACTTTGAAAGATCCATGGAATCATATATTGGCATCTCTCCTTCTCTTTCCGCGATTCTCAATGTGTCCTTTGCCAGCATATGTGTTAGATCAAAAGTAGGTGGTGTCATATAGACATCAGGTTCAAGGTCCATAAGATTTGGAATTGCACCGGAATGGTCTATGTGTGCATGGGATAGAAGCACAGCCTCAGGACGCGACCCATTCAAAGGGTACTTTACGTGTTCTCCGGGAGATACTCCGTAATCCATCATCAGTTTATCATCGACAAGAACTGCCGATCTTCCCACTTCCCTGCATGCACCCTTGAATTCCAGTTCCATTATACCTGTCTCCTCCTATGCAATCTCGGATTGCCAATTCTTTATTTTCTTAACAGGTATACTTGTAACTTTCGCAAGTTCTATGGCATCTGCTGCACATAAGTCTTCCACACTGCTAATTCCGGCATCGGATAGTTTTTCTGCAGTAACCTTCCCAATCCCTGATATGTCATTGATGGTCTTCGGACGCTCTTTATTATTGTCAGTGCCTTGTTTTTCTTTCTCCTCTGCTTGCGATTTTTGCCATTCAAGAAAATTACAATGAGGGCATCCCAGGTTCCAGGGTCTTTTTCCTGAATTTATGATGCGTATGTGGTACATTCCATGATCTTCGCACAATTTATCCGTAACCACTACCTGCCCTGACCGTGGGAGTGGCAATGCGAAATTACAGTCAGGGTAACCGTCACATCCTATAAATCGTGAACCTCGCTTTGATCTCATTACCATGAGGTTGGACTTGCAATTAGAACAGACGCCTATGATCTTATCCTCGCGAAGACCGGCACGCAGTGATTCGCTGATATCTTCCTTGTTTATTTCAAGTTCTTTGAAGATGAGTCCTAACATTTCCCTGGATTCGTTCAGCACTTCATCTTCCGGTATCTCACCTTCCGCTATCCTGTCCATATCAGCTTCAAGTTTGCTTGTCATGTCAGGTTTGGACATCGTAGGTGCGAATGTTTCAAGGGTATCCACAACTGCAACTGCGGTCTTTGTAGGTTGCAGGGGGTTTCCATGCACATAGGCTCTGGAATAGAGCTTGCTGATGATCTCATGGCGTGTTGCCTTGGTGCCGAGCCCCAGATCTTCCATTATCTTAATGAGTCTGCCCTGACCGTATCTTCCGGGCGGTTGTGTCTCTTTAGCTTCAACTTCAACTTTGTCCACTTTGAGCTTATCGCCTTCAGTCAGTTCTGGCAGTAGCCTGTCTTCAGGTGCATTGTAATGATAATACCATCTCCATCCCGGAACAACGAGCCTTGCACCATTTGCTTTGAAATCCTCTCCGTTTATATCGAATTTTGACCTGATGGTCTCCCACTTGGCCGGGTCTGCAAATGTCGCAAAAAAGCGCCTGACCACGAGTTCATAAAGTTTCCATTCCTGCTCATTCATTTCTGACTTTTTCGCAAGGGATGCAGGAAAGATAGGGGGGTGGTCTGTTGTTTCTTTCTTGCCTTTAGTTGGGACAAGTTCTTCTTTTTCAAGTAATTTGAGTGCGTATTGCTTGAAAGCACCGGTCTTGAATATCTCTATCTGTGCCCTGAGGTCCAGACTTTCAGGGTAGACGGTGTTGTCGGTTCTTGGGTATGAGATGAAACCGTTTGTATAAAGTGTCTCAGCAATTCTCATTGCATTAGCCGCTGTAAAACCGATGGAGCTTGCAGCACCGATGAATTCGGTAGTGTTAAAAGGCGTTGGCGGTTTGTCTATCTTCTCGGAAGTGGTGAGCTCTGTCACAAGAGCATCATCGCCTACAGAGACATTTCCCATTGCAGCATCTACTTCTGCTTTCTCCCAGAAGCGCTTTGTACGATGTTCTGCCTTGAACTGCACTCCGCTTTTGCTCTCCAGCATTGCTGATAGTTCCCAATATGGTTTAGGGATAAAAGCATCTCTTTCCTTCTCACGCTCCACTATTAGTGAAAGGGTGGGTGACTGTACTCTTCCTACTGAGAGGAACATTTTTCCAAGGCGGCCTGCAGCAAGAGATATGTAACGAGTCATTGAAGCCCCCCATACAAGGTCTATGACCTGTCGTGAATGTCCGGCATCTGCCAGATTGAAATCAACATTCACAGGGTTTGAAAAAGCATCGTCAATAGCCTTTGGAGTAATAGCACTGTAATGTACACGTTCAAATACTACATCAGGATTGACTTCTCTGATTATGTCAAGGGCTTCAACTCCTATGAGTTCTCCTTCCCTGTCGTAGTCAGTTGCAATGGTTACTTTGGTAGCTGTTTTTCCCAGTTTCTTCAGTGCAGCTACTATCTTTACCTGTGTTGAAGTTGTGATTACATCTGCGCCAATGAGTTCTTTTGCCTCTACTTTTTGCCAGTTGTTGTAGGCTTTTGGGAAATCCAGTTTAACTATGTGGCCGCTAAGTCCTATGAATATCTTTGTTCCTTCTTCAGATTCATACTCATAGGTATCTACTCCGCTTACACGAACCTGTTTGGTCTTCCCGGGAGCCAGGATAGCGGCTATCCTTTTTGCTGCAATGTGCTTTTCTGCTATGATGAGATGCATGTTATCTCCATGATTCTTGAATATTGCAATAGATCTGTCATCGGATGTTAAATCAGACAGTTCTGATAGAAAATCTTTATTTTTACACGGTTATTTAATGATTAAATCTAACAAACATTCTTCTAAATATATCTATCGCAAATCCAAAATATACGAAAACCGAGGCGTTTATGCAAAAAACACCATCATGTAGCAGTATTGCCCGATGTAAAAAAGTGTGCATCAATACACAGTATTAAAAAAGTAAATGAACATTTCCTGTTCCATTTGTCTGGAACAGGAAATGTCAATCTTATCCAACCACTGAATGGTTAATCCATTCTTTGCATAAGTTCGATATCTTCCATGATGGCCTGCAGGTCATCTTCGTGCTCGATCTCATCGGTGAGGATCTGTAATACCATTTCGTATGTAACGGGGTCCTTATCCTTGACCTTTCCGAGTATGGAGTTATACACCTGGATCGCACACTGTTCTCCCTTGATGTTCTGAGCAAGGATCTTTTTCACAAATGGGTCCTCAGGAGATTCGTATCCACAGTTACTGAATTTTTCCCAGTCCATTGGAGAGAGTACAGGTGTTCCACCGAGCTGTATTATCCTGTTGGATACCATATCAGCATGGCGTAGTTCGTCTGTGGCGTGTTGGAGAAGTTCGGCTACAGTAGCTTCTCTCATAGGGCCTTTGATTACTTTTGCACCAATCCAGTACTGGTAGTATGCAAGCCACTCGTCTGCAAGTGCCTTGTTCAGTAAACCAATCAATTCGTTGACATCTAAATCGAGTATTTCAATACCTTTTGTTCCCATAATAATCACCTATGAATAATGTCTTTGCTTCTTATTTAAGACTGTTTCCTGAGACACATGAACCAGTCAAGGCAGTACTTTCCTTCTTCTTCGGTTTCAACTCTTTCCTTTGCAGATCCGCATGATCCTGGGGGTGGAATAATAACATCGTCGCCTGGTTGCCAGTTGGCCGGAGTTGCAATATTCTCAGCATCTGACTTCTGCATTGCCAGGATAAGTCTCTTGATCTCGTCCATGTTCCTTCCATTGGACAGTGGATAATAGAGGATCGCTCTTACCTTTGCTTTCGGGTCCATCATGAATACTGCTCTTACGGCCTGGGTATCTGATGCATTTGGCTGTACCATTCCAAACTTCTTTGCAACATCCATCTTAAGATCTTCAATGACAGGGAAATTCACTTCTACATCTTTCATACCCTTGTATACGATCTTCTCTTTGATGGTTCGAAGCCATGCAATGTGTGCATATATGCTGTCGATGGAAAGTCCGATAAGTTCTGTATTTAAGGCTCTGAACTCTTCCTGCATAGTTGCAAAGGTCATGAACTCAGTTGTACACACAGGTGTAAAGTCAGCAGGGTGACTGAAAAGAATTACCCATTTCCCCTTGTAATCTTTTGGAAAATTAATTTCTCCCATTGTTGTTTTTGCTTTAAATGACGGTGCGTCATCGCCTATAAGAGGCATTGTTACTATTTCTTCTTCCATATTACTCCATCTCCATGCATTTTTTGCATATTCCATAAAAATTAGTGTCTGCTGATTCTATTTTGAAGTCATCTATCTCTTTTGCTATGCTCATGGCATATTCGCTAAGCTTTTCTGATTCATAGTCCTGTATTTCTCCACACTCCAGACAAATTGTGTGATGGTGAGGTATTAGATTGGATTCAAACCTTGAAACTCCCTTAACGTTCACCTCCTTAATCAGTCCCTTTTCGGCCAGAAATTTCAGATTATTATAAACGGTGGCCTTACTAATCCGTGTTAATTTTTGCCTTACTCCCTCATAGACATCATCTACTGTAGGATGACCATCAAATTCCCTGAGGAAATCCAGGATCTCAATCCGCTGATTTGTGTACTTGATGTCTGAATGTTTCATTTTGGTCCCACTTTTATGTTTTTCGTGTTCTGGCATAATTAATGTAAGAACATATCCTAAATAATAATTATTATTATTTAAACTTTATTCTCATTTAACACTTGGACTCATTTAGTATCATATATTGTGTTTTTCCATGCTAGGAATAAAATATCTCCAGAAACGAGTAAAAGTAATCAATTGAGCAAGATACTTAATAGATAAGTTATCAAATACCCAACAAAACTATCGGAGACACAAATGAGCAACATCAGGATTATTTCATGGAATGTTAATGGCATCAGGGCGGTTCACAAAAAAGGTTTCCTTGATTGGTTCAATGAGGAAAGGCCTGATATACTCTGTATACAAGAAACAAAAGCTAACAGGGATCAGCTTCCTTCTGAGCTGCTTGAGGTCGATGGATATCACAACTATTTTGCCTCTGCTGAGAAAAAAGGTTACAGTGGAGTGGCACTCTACACTAAAAAAGAGCCAGTTGATATCAAATGTGGATTTGGAATTGATAAGTTCGATACTGAAGGACGTGTTCAGATTGCCGATTACGGGGATTTTGTTCTTTTCAACATATACTTCCCTAACGGAAAAGCATCCGATGAAAGGCTCGAATATAAAATGGAATTCTATGATGCTTTCCTTGAGTATGCCAATACTCTCAAATCCAAAGGCAAGAAACTCATAATATGTGGGGATGTCAATACTGCGCATAAGGAAATAGATCTTGCCCGTCCGAAAGAAAATGAACAGATCTCAGGTTTCCTTCCGGAGGAACGTGCCTGGATCGATAAGCTCCTGAGCAAAGGGTATGTAGACACTCTGAGGATGTACAATAGTGAGCCTGAGAACTATACCTGGTGGAGTATGAGGACAAAGGCAAGAGAAAGAAATGTTGGCTGGAGAATTGATTACTTCTTCGCAAGTGAGAATATCAAAGACAAAATAAAAGATGCGTTCATCATGCCGGATGTCATGGGTTCAGATCATTGTCCCATAGGCATTGACCTTGAATTATGATATAAGGATCGAATCAAAGTCAATTTGGTGATATTAATTTCATCTGATGCTGTCAATGGCAATTCTGACGGCATCTTTTGGGTTTTTTGCTCATGTGGTACTTTCTCTTTTTTACTAGTTAAACACAAAAGTAATTCAATTGGATGGGATAATTTGGTGTTAAAAGGGATATTATAAGCGAATTTTAAATATCTCTAACTCGTCCCGTTTATTTAAATGCATATTAATTCTTACAATATAATATTCTAAAATTCATAAAAAGTTTTATTACATTTGATTATCATTATTTAATGTTTACTCTCTAAATGTTTGATGTCGTAATCAATTGATTATTCTGGAGTAGCACTCTTAATGTGGACTACAGTTGCAAAAACAGTCAAAATTTTCTTTTCAATTTAAAAATAATATACGTTAGTAGGTGTATTCTATGATTATAGGTATTTATGGGATTTCAGGTTGTGGGAAGACATCTCTGTGCAGAGAAATTGAGCAATATTCTAGTTGTTTCAAAATAATTGATGGTTCGTCCTTGATGGACGAAATAATTNNGGGGTATCTCTGCATTCAAAGAAATGGATGATGAAGATAAATATCGATATAGGGAACTTGTCATCCGAGAAATTGAGTCTAGACATCGTCACGCACCGTATCATACAATTGTTGCAGGTCATTATGCCTTCCTTAAAAAAGATGGAAGTTATGAGGTAGCTTGGACTGAGGCCGACGGAGATGTATATGATTATCTTTTCTGTATTGTATCGCCTGCAGAAAAGATAAGTGAGCAATGCTTAATGGATATTCATAGGATTCGCATGACTCATTCAGTTTCACAATTGGGGAATTGGCAGAACTTTGAATGCAAAGAGCTTGAAGCAAGGTGTAGATTAAAGGACATACCATTTTCTTTATTGTCATCGTCTGAAATCGACACAAGAATTGTGGAATTTTACAAAACAATGGCTCAGTATAATATTTCAGAATTGTGCAAACAATTGAAATTGAACTCCAATAATTCCTATTCGATATTCGATTGTGATGGCACGCTATTTTCTGGTGATTGCCTTGACTATTTGACAAGTTCTGATGGCATTAAGGGTGAAGCAATTCGTTCAATTTTTAAAAATAGAGGCGATTATTGTTTTGAATCATTTTTTGAAGTGGCCAAGTACTATTCAAAGATACCTGGGAATCAAATGCAGGATTTTATCTACCGGACTTCCCAGTCAATAATCCTAGACCCGTGCATGCTGGATATACTAAAAAAACATAGTTTCAATAGAACTCTTATCTGGATTACATCAGGTTTTCCGGGAATTTGGAAATTAGTAGCGAATAGGTATGATTTGAACGTCAAGGTAGTTGGAGGTAATAATCTTGCACAAAGTGAAATAATCGTAAGTAATGAGGAAAAAGCCTTTCTTGCGAGGACTTTGGTAGAAGCAGGGGCAGATGTAGTTGCTTTTGGTGATTCTATGGTGGATGCAGGGATGTTGAAAAATGCACAGAAAGCAGTAATTGTCATAGGGGAAAAAATAAGAAGGGAACTTTTTGAATACCTGGAAAATCACCGGGATTTGTCTGTTATTGATATACGTCAAACACAAACCACGGAGGTGGCCAAATGATTACTAATCTGGAAGATAGTAGCAAAGCCGTTAGGATTATCTCTACTCGATCTCGCCGTGCTGATCTTAGTCCTGTTCAATTAAAAGAAGTACATCGTACATTAGGTCAATTGCTCAGTTATGAGTATGTGGGTATGTTGAATCTTGCGCGCGTTGAAATAAATCATGTTCAAGGTACTAAGAAAGGTCTTGATATTGCTTCATATGAATTCACTTTGATTTTGGTAATGATGAGGTCAGGTCTCTATGTTGCAGATGGGTTTAGAGAAATTCTTGATTCTCATTCAAGACTTGAATTTGTTTATGAAAAAGGAGATGCACTTAAGATTTTTGGAAGTTACAACCTTAATAATGTGAATGTTGTAATCATTGATTCAGTTATCAACACTGGAAAATCGGTAAAAGAAATTATTGATATATTGCCCAATTGCAAAAGTATCACTATTGTTTGCCAGGTAATGCATTCTGGTTTTGCACGTTCCTCTTTTGTAGTAAATGAAAACATCCATTTCATCACCTGTAGAATTTCGGAGAATTTCTATGTGGGTAATGGTAAAACAGATACTGGCAACAGGCTTTTTGGTCATGTCCCTGAATCTGTGTTTGAGCAATTGGATAGTACCCATCCTGAAAATGTTCATGATACGTTCTTGCACATATGAAGCATGCTTTATCGATAACTTTTGTGAATTTCTTGTAAAGGCAGTTAATGATTTCACTATCGTATAAATTATGATTTTACGATTAACGGGGTGTAGGGGTAGAGAAGGCCCACTGCTTTAGCTGTGGGATGAATCGTACCCCACCTTTAATTAATCTAATGTTATCACAACTTTCTTAAGCAATTAAAGCATAATATGGTATAATGCGTAAGATATACAAGTTCCGTATCTATCCTAATAAATCACAACAAAAGCAGATGGAGCGGAGCTTAGAGATATGCAGGCAAGTGTACAATCGTACTTTAGCNNTGTTCTCTCAAACCCTTCAGGAAGTACAGGAAAGAATAGACCTTGCCTTTAAACACTTTTTCAGGCGTGTCAGGAGCGGAGAAAAGCCCGGATACCCTCGATTCAAAGGCAAAGGGTGGTACGACAGCTTCACTTATCCTCAAATGGGATTTAAACTCGATGGAAACCTGTTATACCTTTCTAAAATCGGAAATGTCCGTGTAAAAGTGCATCGAGAGGTTGAAGGTGGCATTAAAAGGATCGTTGTTAGACGCTCAGCATGTAAAAAGTGGTACGTTTCCATAATAACAGAATGTGAAGATATAGAAATCCCAGAAAAAACTATGGAACACGTTGTAGGCATTGACGTAGGGTTATCGAATTTCGCTACATTGTCCGATGGTACAACAATACCAAATCCTCGCTTTTTCCGTCTGGAAGAAAAAGAACTCGCAAAGGCTCAACGAAAGTTATCCAAAGCTGCAAAAGGTTCTGCTGAACGTAAAAAAGCTATAAGGATAGTACAGAGGGTGCATGAAAGAATCGCAAACAAGCGTTATGATTTCATTCATCAATTAAGCAGACAATTGGTAGATGAATATTCCTTCATTGCCTTTGAGAACCTGAGCATCAAAAACATGCTTAAAAATCATTGTCTTGCAAAGAGCATATCAGATGCCGCATGGAACATGTTGGTCTCTGCAACAAAGTACAAGGCTGAAAGTGCTGGTTCTTTAGTTGCATTGGTTAATCCTGCGAATACTTCTAAGATGTGCTCAAGGTGTGGTCTGTTGGTTGAAAAAACATTAGCAGATAGAACACATAAATGTAATAGTTGTGGTCTGATCTTAGACCGTGACCACAATGCGGCTATCAACATTCTCAGATTGGGATTGCAATCTGTCGGTATCAAATCCGTAGAAGCCCACGCACTTTAGTC